>DATGJN010000032.1 GCA_035295165.1 bacterium | reverse complement strand
TTCCCCCCGTTACCCCCGGCCCCGCCGTTCCCCCCGCTGAACTGACCGAACGACGCTCCACCGTTCCCACCATTGCCCCCGTTACCGCCGTGCCCGTTGACCGCGTTGTGGTTGCCGCCGTCGCCGCCCGCGCCGCCCGGGCCGCCTGCACCGGTCGGAAGCGGAACGTCTCCGCTGCGGGTGCTGCTCGCGCCTTGCGGTGGCGATCCCGGATCCGAAGACGGCCTCCCGGTCGCCGCAGGATGCGTATCGCGAACCTGACTCAATTGCCCGAGCCACGCGCCCAGTCCGAGCGGCGACCCGCGACCCGCGCCCTCTCGCTCCGTCGCGGCACCACCGACGACCACGACACCTGCGATCATCGAACCGTCCGACAGTTGTATGCCTTCCACCACCGACCTCACGGGAAGTCGCGTCGGAGTATCATTGGCAGAGGCCAGTACGACCGTCGTAAACATCGTGGTCTGCACCCGCATCTCGCCCCGCGCCGTGGACAGCATCAGCACGCGCCGTGCGACATCAACGGACACCAGCATCCCCGCAATGCTCACACGGGTCCACGGGACGGCGCCTTGGGCCGCCGGGATCCCCTCAACGCCTGCGCCGCTTGCGATCGCCACGCCGAGTACCACGGCGACACAGACCCCTGCGACCCGCACCAACCACGCGCTTCTCACGTATCGTCCCCGCTCCTACTTCGCAATCCTTGGTCCCCGGCGGGGCCGCGTCCGCCGCATCGACGGAGGGTGTCTTGCGTCGATGTCGTAGGCTCGGACCCCGACCGGGTACCCAATCGATCAATAGCATGAGCCGAGAGACCGATGCAGATACCAATAGGAGGATTACCCGGTCTCGTACAATCGCACATCGTTCGATTGGTGTGCATCGGATCGAGTCGACATGCAGAAACTGGTGGCAATCGATCGGCCAATGGGCGTTTTACGAAGTTTTGGCGAGAAAATATTACTCAAACGAACTAATGGCACTCACCTCGAACGGTCATTCTTGACCCCACGGCATGGCGACCGCCTCGCGGCTTCTGCGGGATCGGCGTAGATACCCTTGCGGGTCAGGAGTTCCTGGACCGAGCGATGTGCGTGTCGCGCCCTTTATGGCGGGGCCGGATGCCCATCCCGGTAGAGCCAGCGATACATCGCCGCCGATTGCAGGACCACCTTGACGTACGCACGGGTCTCCGGGTACGGGATCGTCTCGTCGAAGGTTGCGGCATCCGCCGCGGCGCGTTGCCCCTGCCACCGTTTGACCGCCTCCGGCCCGGCGTTGTAGGCGGCCACGGCCAGATCCGCGCGTCCGAACTGCTTGAGCAGTTCCGCGAGCACGACGGCGCCCAACAGCACGTTGGTCTGCGCATCCGTCAACTTTCCAAGGTCGGGTGGGGCCACGCCGACGGTGCGCGCGGCGCTCTTGGCCGTCCCCGGCATGAGCTGCATCAGTCCATAGGCGCCCGCGGGCGACACCGCGCTCGGATCGAACCGGCTCTCCTCACGCATCACACCCGCAACCAAGTACGGATCCGTCCCCGTGCGTCCCGCCGCCTGGGTGATCGTCTGCCAGGCCGCTTGGGGATATAACGCCTCCCACAGCGCGAGCGGCATGCCAGCGCCGGGCGTTCCAGCGTACAACGCCTGCGCCTGCTCGGCGGCGAGGATCCCCCGGGCGACTTGCTGTTGACGCTCGTAATACTGACCCAGCACCAGCGTCACGGCGGCTCGATCCGCAGGCGGCGCCTGGGCCGCCGCCGCTTCCAGCTCCCGGGTCGCGTCGGCCGTCTGCGCGAGCGCATCCAGTTCCCGGAATCGATCCAGCGTTGCGAGCTCGCCGGGAGGCAAATCCGCCATGGGTTGCGCGATCGGGACGCGCAGCGGCACACCGATCTGGGCAGCAGCCATCTGACCGTAGAAACTGTCCCCAAACTTCGCCGCCGTCTGGCGGTATGCGTCGGACGCGCCGGCGCCGTCTCCGGCCGCAGCCGCCGCGCGGGCCGCCCAATACGATCCGGCGGGCGCCATCTCCGTGTCACCGGCCGTGTTCGCGAGCTGACGCCAGGCGGCGAGCGCGTCCTGCCATGCGCGCAGCCGGTACTGAATCCACCCGGCCTCCCACAGCGCTCGATCGCCCCAGCGCGTCCCGGGGAATCGGCTGGCCGCCTCACGGAACAGCGCCACCGCGGGCCCCCCGGTGCCGCGGTCCTCGCGGGCCGCGGCGACCGCGTACAGCCCTCGCGGCGCCAGCGACGACCGCGGGTACGTCCGCGCGAGTAGCCGCGCGGTTGCGAGCGCATCGGCGTCCCGGCCCCGTGTCAGCGCGATGCGCACGAGATAGTACAGCGAGTCGTCCGCGTGCATCTGCTTGAGCGCCACGTCCTGCTGAAACGCCGCGGTCGCCTCGTCGAGCCGTTGCGCCTGGTACGCGATCACGCCAAGCGTGTAGAGCGCGCCGTCTGCGACGATCCACCCGCCGGGCATGTGGAGCGCCTGCATCAGCTCGGCGCGCGCGGCCCCCATCCTCCCGGCCGCGAAGTCGTTCGCCCCTCGCTGATACACGGCCACGGGAGGGGTCGCGTCGGGCGGCAGCACGTGCGCAGAGGCGAGTGTGCGAAGCCGCAGGTACGCCGACCGCGCGTAGCTAGCGTCGGGGAATACCCACAGCACGCGGCGGTACGCCTGCGCCGCGTCCGCCCACCGGTTCTGGCTCTCGAGCGTCGTCCCCATTTCGTACCATGCTTGGGCGGCATGTTGTCCTGCCCCAAACGCTTCGAGGTAAACGTGGTAGGCATCGGGGGCGTCGGGTGAGCCCTGCCCCCTCAGACTCTCCGCGCGTTGGAACAGCGCGAGCCCCCGGAGCGTGCTCTGTGGAAAGCGCACGAGGAGCTCCTGAAATCGCTGGGCGGCCGGTCCATACTGGCCCGCGTCGAGCGCGGCAAGAGACTGATAGTACAAGGCGCAGTCGGCGAGGACCGGAAGCGCCTGTCCCGCCCGATCGAAGGACGCCTCGGCGTCCGCGTACTGAGTGGTCGCGAGATCCACGACACCAAGGAGATACGACGCCCGTCCGCCATCGGCGCCGGGATCCTGCGCCAGCGACGTGAGCATGGCACGTGCGCCGGGAAGATCACCGCCCGAGTAGGCGGTGACCGCCGCCGCAAGCGTTGGCGGCGGCTGAGGCAGCCCCGGCGCGGGCGCGCCGACGAGCAGCACCGCCGCAAGCATGAGGCTCAGCAGACTTCTCACGGCATAGGCCATCATGGTCCGGGAAGCGCCCGACACGTGCGACGCTCGGCAGCGGGCGCCCTCCAGCAGATCGCCGCGTCGCCTCCGGGGATGGGTCCCGCGCTACCCCGCGTCACCGGTCGGATAGATCACGCGCGGACTGCTGAGATAGATGATCCCGTGGGGCGTTCGCGACGGATCGGTCTCCACGACGTAGAACGTCGCCCACGCGATGGGGAATGCCAGGCCCGCGGGAAGCTGCACGGTGATGGACCGCCACCCGGTCCAGTCCACGTGCCGCGCCAGGGTCACCGTGCCGCGATCACCGTTTGCCTGGTCGAACGCGCCGCGCAACCAGACCCCGCTGCCGTCCCCGTAGACCCACAGCGTGATCCCCGACGGAGCACCGGGAAGCGGCACCTGAGAGAGCAGATACGCCGCGCGCGTTCCCGTGCCGTCGAGACCGAAGGTCAGCTTCGCAGACGGGTGGCCGTCGTGTCCCGGATCGGTCACGAGCGCCACCGAACCGGTCACGGTATTGGGGTAGCCGCGAAACGTCCACTCACCGCGATCAAACTCGGTGAGATATTTCGCCGTGCTGCCGATCGTCACCCGGGCTCGACCGACCGCGCCCCCCGCCTGCACCGTGATCGTGCCGGCGCCGGCCGCGTCGCCGGCGACAAACACGCCCGACGGCGAGATCCTGCCCAGCCGGCCTGGGGTCACGCTCCACGAAGCGATGCCGCCGGACAGGATCACCGCCCGCCCGGCGGCACCCTGCGCCTGCATCGTAAACTGGGCGCCGGCGCCCGGCGCCACGTTCGCCGACGCGGGGCTCACCACGAGTTTGCTCAGCCGCGTGACCACCGTGACCGGGATCGAGCCGGCCGCCTGCCCGCTCTGGACCGTGAGCGTCCCGGTCCCCGCGGACGGTCCGGCGGTCACGGCGGCGTTCACGTCGCCGCCAACGGTAACAAGATTGGCCGGCGAGGTCGTCGCCTCAACAGGATCGGTCAGCGCGGTCGGATTCCCCTGCGCATCGACGCCGATCAACGACAGCGCTGCGGTGGTACCCGCAAACAGGTCGAGCGGCCGCCCTCCGTTCACGAGCAGCCGCGCCGGCGCGCCGGGCACGGCCGAACTGTAGATGAGGACGGCGTCGGCGACCGGACGTTCCGTGCCGTCCGACGGTGAGTTCACCACGGTCGGGGCCGGAGCGCCCGGCAGGCGCACCACCATCGTCGCGGACCCGCCGCTGTCGAACGCCATCGCCTGAGCCGCGCCGATACGCCGCATGTAGTCCGCGAGTTGCGGCCGGGTGACCCCGATGCTGAGCGCCGGCTGTCGGCCGTCAACCTCGACGAACGTGAGCGTGTGTCCGTCCGGTCCGATCCCCACGGCGCTCACAGGGTACCGATAATCCCGCTCCTTTGGCGAGGGGGCGTCGGGATCCTCGACGACCTGTCCGTTCTGCACCAGCACAGGGCCGCCCCCGATCGCGACCTCTGCGTCGTGCCAGTCCGGGTCGGTCGTCAGGTTGAGTTGCACCGGGCTGCCCGCGTTGAGCCGACCCAGCCAGTCCGCCCCCGCGCCGAGGCCCACGAGGATGACATCGTTGTTGGGGAACGGCGCGTAGAACGCCTGTTGCGGCCACACCTGCTTCACGAAGGACCGCCCCGTCTCGTCGGGAGGCGTCAGCTCGACGACCATCTGACGCGCGCCCGGATCCGGCGGTGGCACGCCGTACCCCCGGATGTTGGACATCAGCACGATTCCGTTCGGAATCAGTCCGGTGTTGTAGCCTTCGAGCGGACGCGTCTCTCCCGTCTCGGGGAGCACCAGCGTACCCGTCCAACGGTAGCGAACGATCCGGGCGGCGCCGTCCTTATCGACGACGAGCGCCACCCACCGCCACGGGCTGCGCAGCAGCTGCCCGTTTTGCAGCACGATGTTGAGCGGAATGCCGGACTGGTGAATGTCAAAGTAGTCCGCGTTGACGCCCGCGATCGCCCCGGTGCGGAGCGCCATCGAGGACACTGGCTCGTCGTCGCTCATCAGACGATCCCTGGCGAGTCCCACCCCCAGCCGAACGGTGGGGTTGCTCAGATCCACCTGCATCTGATGCACCTCGAGCGGGCCGTCGGCCGTGGCGAGTGTGGTGTGATGGTACTGGACTCCCGATGCGACGGGGAGGTCGAGGCTCGCGGCCGCGAGCACCGTGGGCCACAGATTCGGCGGCGAGACGGCGAACACGGACGGAACGATGAGCACGAGGACCAGAAGGCACGCGACGCAAAACCCGGTGATTCGGCGGCGAGGAATGTTCGACCTCATGCGAAGCCCGTCCGTAGCTGCGACGTTTGTCGAAGTCGCGAACACGTTCGCCGATCAGTCGCTCGTACCCTCCCACCCCGGGCCCGCGTTCCACGGCACGCCAAGGCCGCGACCGCGGTGGGCCGACTACGGCTTGTGGGGTGTGCCCGCCGGCGGCGGGGTGGCGCCCGGGTGCGTCACCGCGGGGCCGTGTCCTCCCGAGCTCGGCGCGCCGGGTTGAGCCGGCAACCCGAGAAACGTCTTGATCGACGTCGGGAGCGCGTCGAGGGCGTTGGCGGCCACGACGTACTCCAAGCCCAACGCCTGATCGGTGACGAGCCACCCGCCTTTGGGTTGCGGATAGAACCGGACCGCAAAGCGCGCGTCCGTACCTCCGTCGGTCCTGATCTCGAACGCCGGCGCGGCCTGGGGAGACGCGGCGACCGCCCGAACCGAGTCGGCGTCAAGCAGGTTCATGGCGGAGAACATATCCGAGACGTCTTGGTCGCTCAACCGGCCGCCCGTGAACCCGGGCCCCTGGCGGTGGACCTCGAGCGATTGCCCGTTCCGCCGCCACGTGAACGTCGTGAGATCCGCCGGATTGTACGGGAGCACGCGCGTGCTGAGAAGCGTGATCGCCGCGGGCGCCACTTTGCCCACAATCGTGGGGTCGAGCTCAAGCACCGTGTGGGCGCCCGCGATCATGCCGTAGGCGACTTTCCCACCCGGCGCGACCAGGATCCGAAGCGGCTCCGGGTGTCCCTTCAGCGCAAGATCCATCGTAACGGCGGGGTGATCCAGCCCGTACGGACGGAGGTCGGTCACCCCGTCGTGGAACCGTTTCGCCTCTGAGGTCGTCAGCGGGAAGAACATGTCCGTCACCTTGAAGTCGTCCGCGGGCCAGGCAGGATGCGCATGCGGCGCCCCGGCGCCCTCGATCCGCCACCGATCGGGACCCGTGCGATCCACGACCAGCGTCGAGTCGGCCGACGCGATGCGGACCTGCTGGACGTCTGCGTTCGCGAAGTCGGCGAGCGTCTTCTGGCGCAGGTCCGCCGCGGACTTGGACAGGGAATCCTTGACCGCCGCATCCAGCAAGTAGACCGCGCCCGGGTCAAGCCGGGCGTAGATCGCCGTCCCCACCGGGGAGGCCTTGCCCAACTCCACCGTCACGGTCTTCCCGCCCGTAGCGCGCAGCGTCATCTTGACGTCCGGCGCGTTTAGCCCGTACGCGGCGGCATCCTGTCCGACGGCACCGAGCGTTCGCTGCGGGACGATGCCGGTCACCGCGTCCAACAGGTCGCTCACCGAGAACGACGCCGCAGGCGTGCTGTACGGTTGCGTGATATCCCAGTGGGTCGCGTCCCGCCGGGCCAACGCGACGGTGCCTTTGGACGTCATGAGCGACACACCGGTGATCTCGCTCTTCTGGAACTGGATGAGGTGTTTGGCCTGTTCCGCGCGCTGCGCCTGCGGCCGGTCCACGGCAAAGATGTACGCTGCGATCGCGGCGACCACCACGGCAAGGATCATCGTGACGCGTGGGTTCACAGGGCCCGCCTCTGCAGATAGATGGACCCCCCGAGCACAAGCAACAGGAGCGGAAGTGCGATCACGCTCCCGATGAACAGATACCGTCCCTGCTGCCCGGTGATGAGGAACGCCTCAAACGGGGTGGCCCGGGGCGCGATGCTGACGAGGTCGCCGGACTGTGTCAGCCACGCGACCGTGCTGGTGAACAGATCCCGGTTGCCCACGAGTCCGACGTACGTGTTTCTGACGAACGAGCTGTTGCCGAGGATCACAGCCGAGCCCTTCGGCCCCGGGACCGCCGGCGGCGCGCCCTTCGCCCCGCCAGCCGCCGGTGCGGGCGGCGCCGGCGACGGATTGGGCGAGATTTCCACGGCGAGCACCGCGGGCCCCTTGATGTCCGTCCCCTGCTGGAACCGGAGATCCTCGGTCGCGGTATTGACCTTCACGTAGCTCGCCGCCGAACTCTGGACGACCGGCGTCATGGTCACGCCGGGGGTCTTCACGTTCGGCACAAGCGGCGTCGCGAGCGGGAACGCCGTGGCGAGCTGGAAGTTCTGCGTGATATCGTTCGGCGGATACTGGGTCGCGATCGGCACGCGGACGTCCCCGCCGAGCAGGCG
Organism: bacterium; assembly: GCA_035295165.1. Classification (NCBI taxonomy): domain Bacteria; species bacterium. The sequence goes on along the minus strand of DATGJN010000032.1, from coordinate 17,105 downwards.
AGACACCGGATCGATCACCACGCCTCCCGGGGCGCCGACGTGAAACGCCGTGGCCAGCCACGCGCGCGTTCCCGCAGGCGTCTGCGGATCCACCATGACCAACAGCTTTCCGCCGCCCTGGTAGTACCGCGTGAGCGCCGCCGCTTCTTGCGGCAGGAGGTCGCGCGTCGGAGCCGCAATAATCACGGCCGAGGCGTCGGACGGGACTTCCCCTGTTTGGATCAGCGCAAGCGGTTTCACGTCGAACCCCTTGCCCGTCAGCGCCTGCTTGGCCGTGCCCATGCCGGTGCGCGTGAAGTCGTCGAGCGGGATCTCTCCTTCGCCCTGCAGGACGTACACGGTTTTCTTCGAGGTCGCGAGGACGTGCAGGATGCCGTTCGTCAGCGCCTCTTCCGACCCGTCGTCGACCGTGTACGACGCCGCCCCGTGCTGCAGCACGATCTGCCCGTATGACGTGACCTTGTACTTCTGGGCTTCCGCCGGGTTGCGGTCGGGATCGACGATCCGATACTGAAAGTCCTTGCTGTAGTACTGATACGTGCCCAGCTGCTGGCGATACGTCTGCGCGGAGTCCGCGCCGGGGAACGCCACCGCCTGGATCGGCCCGGGCAGCGTTCGAAGCACCTTGATCGTCTGCGGTGACAGGGAATGCTCGCGCGTGGCGGTAAGATCCCACCGTACGTGATGCTCCGTCACCAGGTAGTTCAACCCAACCAGGAGCGCGGCGACGAGGATCGCCGAAATGAGCGCGTTGGTCGTAAGCAGGGCGTTGCGGCGCTTCATCGCACTACCTCCACTTCCGGGACTCGAGCGCGACCACGCCCAGGAACACGAAGAACCCGGCGAGGCTCAGGAAGAATACGATATCCTGAGTGTCCACGACACCGCTCGCGAGGTTGGTGAAGTGGGTCGAGAACGAGAGTGACGACAGGACCTGTTGCACGGCCGACCCGGTGGCTTGCTGCGCGAACCCGAGCACCCAGAACAGGAGCAGCAGGGCAAACCCGATCGCCGCCGAGACGATCTGGTTCTCGTTGAGCGTCGAGGCGAACAGGCCGATCGCGAGGAACGCGCCGCCGAGCAGCAACAGGCCGATGTAGGATGCGGCGAGCAACCCCCAGTCCAGCCGCCCCACCAGCGCGAGCGAGAGCGGCATGTACGCGCTGATCGCCAGCAGCACGAGGAACAGCACCACGCCGGCGAGGTACTTGCCAAGGACGATCGCGGTGCTGCTCACGGGCGACGTCGCGAGCAGTTCCATCGTGTGCGCGCGGTCCTCCTCGGACACGAGCCGCATCGTCAGAATCGGAATCAGCAGGATCAGCACGAAACTCGCGTCCTGGAACAACGGAGAGAAGATGATGCGCGTCGGGTCGAAATCCGGCGGAGGCGGCCCCTGGAGCTGCAGCACCTGCACGGTGTAGACGCCGATCAGCGAGAAGAACAAAAACCCGGTGATCAGGAAGAACATCGCCAGCGCCACGTAGGCGATCGGCGATGTGAACAACTGCTTGAGCTCCTTTCGGGCAATCACGAGAACGCCGCTCATGCTGGAGCGTCCTCCCGGCCGATGGCGGCGTCGTCCGAGGCCGCGTCCTCGTGCGTCACGAGCTTCAGGAACACGTCCTCGAGACTCATCGCGAGCGGGCGTAATTCGAGTAGCCCGGCGCCTCCCTCGACCACGGCGCGAGCCACCTGCTCGCGCACGTCCCGGCCGAGCTCGGCCTCCACGACCAGGTCCCCCTGGTCGGCGCCTGGCGCGACGTGGAGCACGCCGGGAATCCGGGCCAGCTTGCCGGGAAGGTCGCCCGCGTTGCGCGCGGCTCGGACGAGCGTCTTCTCCGAGCTGCGCAGCCGAGCCGCGAGCTGCTCGTACGTGTCCACCGCGACAATCCCGCCTTCATTGATAATGATGACCCGGTCGCACACCGCCGTGGCCTCGGGGAGAATGTGGGTGCTCAAGATGATCGTGTGGCTCCCTTTGAGCGCCTTGATGACCTTCCGGATCTCCACGATCTGCCGGGGGTCCATGGCGGACGTGGGTTCGTCTAGGATCAGGACCTCCGGATCGTGGACGATCGCGTGCGCGAGGCCCACGCGCTGTCGGTACCCGCGCGACAGATTCCGGATCAGCCGGTCGGCGACGTCGTCCACTCCGCACAGCGTCATCGCCCGATCCACCGCATCGGCGACTTTCCGGCGCTCGACGCGCTTCAGCCGAGCCACGAACGTCAGGTACTCGCGGGTCGTGAAATCGTCATACAGGGGCGCGGTCTCGGGCAGGTACCCGAGACGGCGCTTTGCTTCCATCGGCTTCTCGACGATATCGAACCCCGCAACCGACGCGCGGCCGGACGTCGGTGCGAGAAAGCCTGTCAGAATGCGCATCGTGGTCGTCTTGCCGGCCCCGTTCGGCCCGAGAAACCCGAGGATCTCGCCCTCCCGCGCCTGGAACGAGACGTCCCGAATGGCCCAGCGTTCTCCGTAGTTTCGGGAGAGCGAATCGGCCTGAATCACCCCGCACCACTCCCTTCCACACAGACAGCCTTTATCCTAATGGGGGGCGCGGTCGGATGCAAGCGCCGGAGGGAGCCTCTCGGTCCGTCCCGAACAGTCGGCCATGCAGTCGATTCGCGTCCTCGATGTTCTCGTTGTCGCGCTGCTCACCCTCACCACCGCGTCCCCGGCCGCCGGCGGACTACCGGCGGGCCGGGTTCCGCCTCGCCTGGCGTTGTGGATGGAACCCGGCGCCAACCTTGCGCTCCTCAGCACGCCCGCCGGCGTACGCGACGTGCTCGACCGTGCGCGGGCCGCCGGCGTCGACGTCGTCATGCCCGAGGCCAAGAACGCGTGGGGATACGTCACGTACGCGAGCGCCTTCGCGCCGACGATCGCGGATTCGCCGCTGCCCCACAGCGGGCCGGGCGCAGCATATCCTCCGCCGACGCAGTGGTACCCTCGCGGATACGATATGCTGGCCACGATCGTCACCGAAGCGCACGCGCGCGGCATGCGCGTGGACGCGGCCGTCAACACGTTTGGGGAAGGATACTCCCCCCTACGAGCCGGCCCCGCGTTCACGCATCCCGACTGGCAGGCCGTCGCGTACCTCGCGACGCGCCGGGTCCTAGGCCCGGACCAACACTCCTACGCGCTCTCCGGCGTGAATGTTCCGCGCGAGGACAACGCCCTCGTGCTCTACACACCGGCGTCTGGGGCCGTCGCGCCCACATCACGGTGGGGAGTGGACGTGGCGGTGCGAGGCGGGACCGTAGTGACGGTGCGGGACCGCGCGGCGGGTCCGGACGACCCGGGCGCGCTGCCGATTCCCGGGGACGGCTACGTGCTCTCTGGGCACGGAGAGGCGGCCGCGTGGCTGAAATCGGCGCTGCCGGTTGGCGCCGCGGTTTCGATCGGCCCGGTCGAGACCCGCATGGCGCCGTCGTCTTCGCACAGCATCTTCGCGTTCCTGAGCCCCGCATCCCCCGATGTCTGGAACTACGAGCTCGCCGTCGTCTACGAGATCGTCAGCCGGTACGACGTGGACGGCATCGTCCTTGACCGCACACGGTACCAGGACGTCAGCGAGGATTTCTCGCCCGCGGCCAGGGCGGCGTTCGAGCGGTTCATCGGCCGACCGGTCGCGCACTGGCCGGACGACATCTACACATACGTCCCGAACGGCTACTGGGTGGCGCGCCGGCCCGGACCGCTGTACCGGGCCTGGCTCGGATATCGGGCGCACACGATCATGGCGTACACGCGTGCCGTCGCCCATCTCGTGCATACCCTCCGCCCGAACGTCGCGGTGGCGATGTATGTCGGCGCCTGGTATTCGGTCTACTATGACGAAGGATCCAACTGGGGCAGCCCGGACGTCCGGGCGCCATACGACTGGATCGGGGACGCGTGGGTGCGGGCGGGCTTGGCGCCGCTGCTCGACTACTTGATGATCGGACTGTACTATCGGCCGGTGACGATCTGGGACGCCTACCGGCAGCACGACCACGCCGAGACCAGCGTGCAGGGATCCGCGATGCTCGGGCTCTCCGTCGTGCACGGGGACACCCCGGTCGTGGGTGCGCTCTTGGCACCCCTGTATGCCGACGATCCCGGGCGGCTCACCGCCGCGATGCGGATGTCGAGCCGCATCACACGAGGCACGATGCTGTTCGACCTCGTGTACTTGGACAGCGATCACCTGTGGGACGCCGTCGCGACACCCTGACCCGGGGCGCGACGATCGTCGGTGACACGCACGAAGGCCCCGCCCTGGATCGGGCGGGGCCTTCGCCGTTCGTCTGTCGAAACGTTCTGTCGTGCGACGTGCGCGGCGCCCCCTGGGACCTGCGAGCACGAGGGAGCACCGTGACCGCGGAACCTCCCGCCGCACCGTCGTCGGCCAGCTGAGCCGCGAACCGACGGTGGCCGGCACTCGTGTTGTGCTACCCGGCCATCACCTCAATCCGCGGATACTGGCGGCAGGTCGGACGGTACGGCGTGGAGCGTCTACTATCATCCATCCGCATCACCTCCTTTCATAACTAGAGCTATCATCGCTCCCGAAGCCGCGCGTGTCAAGCCAAGGAAACTATGGAAAACAACTTCGCCGAGGCCCGTGGCCTCGGCGAGGAACCGCTCAGGGCTCGGCGCGTCCGGTGCTACTTTTTCCCGTTCATCCTGCGCTTGGAGTGGGCGCGAATCCACGCAGCGATGCCGTCGCGCGTCATCCCGCCACGCGCCACCCCGGTAATGAACTCAACGACGTCTGAGGGAGGATGCAGTGCCAGCCGGTATCCCGAACTCTCGAGGAACAGCCGCGTGGCCTCGAGCGCCGTGCGCTTGTTGCCATCATGGAAGACCTGGTCCCGCACCAATCGGTCGAGATAGAACGCGGCCATTTCCCACACGGTCGGTTGAGGTCGCAGCGCGATGCGCGTCTGAACGAAACTCACCAGCGACTCGAGACTCGGTGGGTAGACCACGTTCTGCTCGCCAGCGAGGTATAGGCCACCCGTCGCACGAATCATGCGCTGGTTCACGGTCTTGAGCTGGTCCGACGTGAGGTATTTCACCGCTTTGCAAGCGCCTCCCACAACATCCGATAGTCACGGAGGCTTCGGTCAAGACTGGTCGTGAACGTGCGTTCACTAATCGGGTCGGGAGGCGGAAGCGGACGCGCGGGACGTTTGGCGCGGGTCGGTCTCGAACGCACCACCCTGACGCGCGCACGCCCAGCGCGACCTGGCCCCAGCCCGGGCTTCCGCTTCGGCGGCGATTTCGCGGCCGTGGCCCGGGATTTGGTCCGTTGTCCGGACGTGATCCGCCGCGGTTTCGCTCTTGCGGACCTGCGCGCCATTTCTCCCCTCCCCTCGAACTAATCTAGCATGACCCTAGACCCTGCGCAACACTTCTGGGCGAGACTGCGAGAGAAATGCCCAAAAACCACTGCGATTCTGGCTAGATGAACCACCGCTCACTAAAATTCGGCAGTCTGCGCCGCGGGAGCCATCAATGCAACTGCGAGGGAGGAATCTGGAGCCAATAGTGGACCCCGACAGCCAAGCGAACAGCTGTCTTGGCCGGCACCCGTCCGACAGGTGGTTGACTTCGCCTTCCTAGGACTCAACAGGAAGGCTTCTACGCTTGGGTGGATTCGGGGACCGTCGTGGGAACGGAGGTGGGCGCTATTAGAAGTAGGTGCTCCTCAGAAGTAGGTGCTCCTCAATTGAAAGGGCGCCAAGCGGGACGAGCCTGACGCCCCTCTGAATCTGTCGTGTTGGATCTGCCGAGTTTGTCTTAGCCAACCACCCTCACGTTCTGGGCCTGCGGACCCTTCTGGCCCTGGGTAATCTCGAACTCTACGATCTGGCCTTCCTCGAGGTTACGAAACCCTTCGCCCGCAATCCCGGTGTAATGAACGAACACATCTTTGCCTTCCTCCGGGGTAATGAAACCATAGCCTTTCTCCCGGTTGAACCACTTCACGGTGCCCTTCGGCATACTCTGTTCCTTCCTCCCCTGGGGCCGGTTGCCCGCATCAAAGTACCCCCCTAATACTATGGATCCTTCGGCGAATCCTTCCTGGGCAACGCTCCGCCGACCACGGCGGCAGGACGGGCGCGGCGCGGCTCCCATCGCTGCAAGCCTTCGGGGACCCGCCCATCGACGGCGATCGCCGCGGCGGCCTGGGCCAGCAGGGGTACGAGTGTAACTCCCGGCGCGTGTGGAACCGCCACGAAGATGCCCTCCTCGACCTTGCCGAGTAGCGGGAGGGTGTCCGCCGGCAGCGTCGCTCGCCACGGCCACGCATGCAGGACTCGGACGTCCCGCAGCGCAGGGACGAGTTTCGTGGCCGCCATTGCGGCCTCGCGCATCGCGCGTGTCGCCGCCGTGCAGTCGACCGCCTCACCGCCGGCCTGATCCAGAATCACCTCGCCGCGCGACTGCTGACGCACACCCGGGAGACGGTGACGCACCAACGGGGGCAGCGCCTCCGTGGTGATCACATACCCGCCGGTGGCCCGCGCCGGCAACCCGAGACCGAGCTGCCTGTCGAGTTCGGCGAGCCACTCTCCCGACGCCACGATCACCCGCCGCGCCTCCACGTGCTCACGGGCGCCGCGCATGGAAACCCACCGGGCCTGGGCGCTGACGACGACGTGGCCGGCATGGTACAGGAATGTCGCGCCCAAGCGACGCGCCGCGGCCGACAGGCGGCGAGTGAGCAGGAGCGGATTCACAACACCGTCGTGGGGCGAGTAGGTCGCACCGCACACGTCGGGGGCGAGCGCGGGCTCGCGCTGCAAGGCCTCCTCGCGCGACAGCCAGCGGACCGGAAGCCCCGCCGACGCCTGAGTTCGCGCCAGTGCTTCACCCGCCGCCGCCTCTTCGAGCGTACCCGCTGGAACCATTCCTCCGGTCCGCAGGTACCCGATCGGGCCGATCTGGTCTTGCAGGTGCGGGAAGTGACCGGCGCTCTCGAGCCCGAAGGCGCCGGTTTCGGCGGGTTCGGCATGATCCCACACGCTCACCGCGACAGGAGCAGGGAACTCCCTGCCGGGCCCGGCGTAATCCACGACGAGCGGCGCCAACTTCCTCCGGGCGAGCATGTACGCGATGGCACAGCCCAACGCTCCGCCGCCGAGCACCGCGACCTCGTGCCCGCGCGGACGATCAGCCATCCGAAACGGAGGCGACCAGCGAGGCGAGCGCGGCCACCGGCACCGGGCGCACCGGCGCGTGAACCGGCGCAGGCGCGAGGCGGCCGATGGGGATGTCCAGCGCACCGCTCAACCAACGCAGCACCGCCGCCTCGCAGCGCCGCCCCGCGCACGCACCGGCGCCGCACCCGGTCATGCTGCGGACGTCCTCGGGTGTCCGCGCCCCCTCGTCAAGAACGGCGCGCAGGTCGCCGACGGTCACCGACTCGCACGGACACACGACCGTCTCGGCGCCGCCGTCCCACGGTTCCACGACTTCGTCGGGAACGGCACCGGTCATCAACGCCTCGCGCGCCCTGGCGTGGAGCGGGATCGACGCCGCGCGCAACCGCTGGCGGGCGTCCGCGATTCGCTCGTCCGCGTCGGGGAGCATGCCGAGCGCATGAAGGGCCGCCCGCGCAGCGAGCCGGCCCGACTCCGCTGCCGCGCGGGGCGCGTCCAGTCCCGACGCGTCCCCCGCGACGAACACGAGCGGGGTGGGACCGTGCAGCATCATCAACGGATCATATCGGGGAACGAAACCGCCGAGTAGCGGCTGGTGGACGCACGGGCACGCCGCGCGCCGCGCCAAGTCGATCACCGGAAATCGGGGCGACTCGACGCACAGCATCGAGCAGGCATGGCGGGTGCCATCGGCGGTTTCGATCTCCTCGAGCGCGTCGGCGCCATAGGCCACGACCACGACCCCCGGCGCGTACCCGGCGACGGTCAGCCCCGGCGGCCGCTCGGGCGCGATCAAGACTACCGGCACGCCGCGCTCGTGCAGCCGGTTCGCGAGGATCGCACCGTCGGCGCCCCCCGTCACGACGGCCGGCCCGGTGTTGGCCCCGACCCGTCCGGACCGCACAGCCTCCCATGCGGCTTCGAGCGACATCACGCCTCCAAGCGTCCACCCGGGGAAGGGAAGCACCGCCTCCCGCGCACCGGTGGCCACGATGATCGCGCCGGCGGCAACCGATGCGATGCGGTCGCCGCGGAGTACCCACAGCGTGCGATGGCAGAGGTCCCACACCGGGCTGTTTCTCCACACCTCGGTCCCGCCGAGCTCTCGCATGAGCCCTTCCGTAAGCCCGCGGGCGCCCGGTACGATCATGGCGCGGCCGCCGAGCGCCGGACGCTCCTCGACCAACAACACGCGTGCTCCAGCCGCCGCCGCATCGCCGGCCGCCGCGAGCCCGGCCGGGCCCGCACCGACGACGGCGAGGTGCACCGCCGGACCGGTCACCGCTCTCCCCGGGCTGCCAACGCCCCCACCACCACCTCGGGGGTCATGGGCAGCCGGTCGACGCGCGCCCCCATCGCATCCGCGATGGCGTTGCCGATCGCGGCGGCGACCGGCACGACCGGAGGTTCACCCACGCCCTTCGCACCGTAGGGCCCGTGCTCCGACGGGACCTCGACAAGCGCGTCCCGTATCACGGGCACGTCCCCGGCCCGCGGCACGGCGTAGTCGAGGAAGCTGCCCGTCGACAACGTGCCCGCGTCGTCGTAGGTCATCTCCTCCAACAGCGCCCACCCGATCCCCTGCGCGACCCCGCCGTGGATCTGTGCGCGCACGGCCGCCGGATTGATGGCGCGCCCCACGTCCTGCGCAACCGCGTACTCCAAGACGCGCACGCGCCCGGACTCCGGATCCACACGCACCCGCGCAGCGTGGGCGCCGAACGCGGGCGCGCGGTGGGTGATCGCTTGCGACGCCACGCCGAACACCGGAGGATGCGACGCCCCGAATCCGGTGGTCATCTTCGCGAGGTCTGCCACCGCGATCGCGCGCGACGGCGTGCCCCGCACGCGGGCTTTTCCGTCCACGATCTCCACATCCGCCTCGGCCGCCTCAAGGCGCGAGGCGGCGAGCCGGACGAGTTGGCGGCGCGCGTCGTCGGCCGCACCTTGGACCGCGGCGCCGACCGTATAGATGATCTTGCTCCCCCCGGCCATGCCGGCTGCGGGCGCGCCGTCGCTGTCCGCGCTCACGATCCGCACCTGCTCCACCGGAATCCCCATCGCCTCTGCTGTGATCTGCGACAACGCCGTCGACGTCCCGCTGATGTCGACCGACCCGACCAGCACCTGCACGCTGCCGTCGGCGTTCATGCGCACGCACGCGCTGGCCGGTTCGATGCCGCCGAGCCAGCCGCCGAGCGCGACGCCCACCCCCTCATGTTCGGCTGGGCGGCGTGACCGAACCAGGGGGTCCTCCCGCAATGCCTCTAGCACCTCACGCAGCCCAATGCGCGGCCAGGGTTCGCCCGTCGGCATCGGATCCCCCGTCTGCGACGCGTTTCGCAGACGAAGCTCGAACGAATCGTGACCGATCGCGCGCGCCAGGTCGTCCATCACCGACTCGATTGCGAACGTTGCCTGCGGCGCGCCCGGGGCGCGGTAGGCGCCGACCGGGGCCTTGTGCGTCAAGACCTCCTGGCCCTGGACGTCCAAGTGCTCGATGCGGTACGACCCACTCAGCAGCAGCGCCGCGATGTTGACAGGCGCCCCGGGAAACGCCCCGGCATCGAACAACAACCGCGCCTGCAGCGCGGTCAAGGTCCCGTCGCGGCGGGCGCCGAGTTTCACGTCCAGCACCGACTGCGGCGCCGGCGTTCCGGTCCGAAACTCGTCCATGCGGGTCAGCGTCAGCCGGACCGGGCGCCCCAACACCATCGCCAGAGCGCCGGCCAGGGGCTCGAGCAGCACGATCTTCGCCCCGAACCCGCCGCCGACCGCCATCGGCACGACACGGACGGAGGGCTCGGGGAGACCCAGGACCGCGGCGATGTTTTCCCGCGCGTAGAACAGACCCTGCGTGGCCGTCCACACCGTGAGTCGCCGGCCGTACGCGTCGTACTCCGCCACGCTCGCGTGCGGTTCGATGTAGGCTTGGTGGACAACGGAGGTGCGGAACCGGCGGCTCACGACTGCGGCCGCATCCCGGAACCCGCGCTCCACATCGCCCCGCGAGAAGCGCACGCGACTCGCGACGTTGCTCGGCGCCTGCGCCCCCTCATCCTCGGTCTTCAGCGCGGCGTGCAACAGCGCCTCTGAACTCTTGCCGGCCAGATCGGGCTGGACGAGCGGCGCGTCGGGCGACGCCGCCGCGACCGGATCCACCAGCGCGGGAAGGGCATCGTACTCGACCGACGCGGCCAACCGCTCCAATCCATCCTGCGCGGCCGCTTCCGTCTCGGCCACGACGACCGCGACCGGCTCGCCCGCATATCGCACCTCGCCGCGCGCCAGCAGGCACCGCGCCCTCGATGAAGGCGCCGGATCGCCCGCGGGGAGATCGTCTGCGGTGAACACGGCGACCACGCCGGGCACGGCCCGGGCGCCGTCCTTGGGAATCCGCCGGATCCGGGCGTGAGCGTACGGACTGAGCAGGATGCGCCCCTGCAGCACCCCCCGCAGATCGACGTCGGCGGCGAACCTCGCACGGCCGGTGATCTTTTCCTCACCATCCACCCGGCGGACCGACCGCCCGATGACAGAGACCGTCATACTGCGCACCTCATCTTTCACGGCGTGATGACCAGCGGGGTGTTAGGGGTGTTCCAGACCTCTCGGGACCGCTCCTGCTCGCCAAGGAAACGCCTTTGGGCAGCGCGAACTGGGCTGTACCTGGCGCCGAGGCGGACGTTCGCGGAATGAACGCGCGCCGGTCATCCGACAATCAGGAGCCGTGCCGCACGTGCGCGTGCACAACATCATCCACCGCCTCGTCCGAGGCGTCATCGTCATCGTTCTGCTGTCGCTCGTTGTCCTGCCGTTCCACGCCGGACCGCCCGCGCCGCGCACTCCCAACGAGGCGGGACCGGCGCCCGCTCCGGTACCGCGCGGCGATGTGCGATTTCTCGTCGTCGGACTGACGCAGGACAAACAGCGCACCGACACGATCGAGGTCGTGCAGTGGGACGACACCCACCACCGCGTCAGGATCCTTGGCGTGCCGCGCGACATCGACATCTCGATTCCGGGCATCGGCACCACGAAGATCGTTCATGCATACGCGACCGGGGGGATCGGGCGCGCGCGCGCCGCGGTCGTACGGCTGCTCAATGTGCCGATCGCCCATTACTTCGTGTTCAGCCTGCCGGCGATGCGCCACGTCGTGGACCTGATCGGCGGCGTCCCGATCACGGTGGAGAAACGCATGGTGTACGCCGATCACGAGCAAGGACTGTTCATCAACCTGCAGCCGGGCTACCAGATCCTCGACGGCGCGCACGCCGAACAGTACCTGCGCTTCCGGCACGACGCGGAGGGCGACATCGGGCGCATCCGCCGCCAGCAGCACTTCATTCAGGCCGCCCTCATCCAGGTCCACAAACCGTCGGTGATCATCCATCTCCCCGCGATCATCGAGGCCGCGCACGCCGACGTGGAGACCGACCTGACGACCTCCGAGATCCTGGGATGGATGCGACGCGTGCAGCCCCTCACCCCGGACGAGGTCACGAGCGAATCGATCGATGGACGACCGGTCGTGCTGTACGATGATCTGGCGCGGATGCGGCTCGATTTCTGGGCGCCGGATGTCGCCGACCTGCGCAGCAAGGTGCGCTGGATGGTGACGGGCGTCCTCCCGCAGCACAAGCCGTGAAGGCGCAGGGACCGCGCGCCTCATTGTTCCGGCGGCCGTCGTTCTGGCTCATCGTGGTGCTCGTGATCGTGATCCCCACGGTGACGTTCTTCTCCACCCAAATGCTGCTGCGCGTGCTCCGCCCGCCGGCGCATTCGTCGGGATCGTCGGTGCGAGCCGACGCCCGATCGAGCACCGGGAACCAGACCGCACCACCGCGAACGTTCATCGCATGAGAGCCGCGCTGCTGCACGGAGCGAGGGACCTGCGCCTGGGAACCGTACCCGATCCAGTCCCGACCGAGGACGCGTTGTTGCTGCGCGTCCGTGAAGTCGGCATCTGCGGGAGCGACCTGCACTTCTACCGTCAGGACGGGGGCACGCTCGTCGATCCGGCATCACCGCTCGTGCTCGGGCACGAGTTCTCCGCGGAGATCGCCGACGATCGCGGCGCGGCCCTGGGGCTGCCGCCCGGACGCCTGGTGGCGGTCGACCCGGCGCGGCCCTGCGGGCGATGCGAGTGGTGCCTCCGCGGAGATCCGAACCTTTGTCCCGACCAGGCCTTCGCAGGCACCCCGGGAACGAACGGCGGACTCGCGGAGTACCACGCGGCGCCCCGCGAAGCCATTATCCCGGTGCCGCCGGAATTCGACGCCGCGACCGTTGCGCTCCTCGAGCCGCTGGGCGTGGCCGTCCACACGCTCGACCTAGCTCACCTCCGGCCGATGGACTCCGTCGCCGTCGTCGGAGCCGGTCCGATCGGTCTCATGGTCGCGCAGGTGGCGAGGGCGTCCGGCGCGGGCAGGGTCTTCGTCGTCGAACCGCTGCGATACCGGCTCGACGCGGCCCGCCGTCTCGAGGTGGACGGCGTCGCCGAGGAACCCGGCGCCGTGCTCGGGTGGACCAACGGGCGCGGGGTCGACGTGGTACTCGAAGCGACGAACGCGCCGTCAGGCGCCGAGGTCGCGGCGGCGCTCGCGCGCGTCGGTGGACGGATCGTCCTGGCGGGAATCCCCGAGGACGACACCGTCACGTTCAAGGCGTCTCTTGCCCGGCGCAAGGGCTTGACGGTGAAGTTCCAGCGCCGCATGGGCAGGGTCTACCCTCGGGCGATTGAACTCGTGCGCACCGCGCGGGTGCGGCTGTCGCCGCTGGTCACACACCGGTTTCCCCTGGATCGCGCCGCCGACGCGTTCGCCCTCCAGGATGCGTACCGAGACGGCGTGATCAAGACGATGATCGTTGTGCGTTGACGCCGTCTAGGTCATTCTAACCGACGGCCCAGGCGCGCCACTGCGCCTCGAGGTCCGCAATGCCGGTCACGCTCGCGAGTCTTCGGAGCTCAGCCTGGTGAGGGGTCGCGACCCCCAACTCCCAGGCCTGGACGCGGCCCGGCGGCAGGCCGAGCATGCCCTCGACTTCTCGTGCGTCCCGCCGATTCGCGATACGCCACCTCCACAACGGATTCGCCGTGAGCCGTTGTTGCGCCGTCGCGTCGAACTCCATTCGCGCCCCCCTGCGTCCGTCAGCCTCGTCCGCTACGTTGATGATAGGAGCGGAGCGCACGCCTGTCCAGTCTGCCGTCGGGAACTCCACGCCCCCGTGACGCGCTACTACACGAGACGCGGATTCCCGCGACCGCACGCACATGCGGCGCGATGGCACCGACGGACGCTCCGCAGGGGGAGCATCGCCATGACGAAACGGCTCGTGATGCTGAGCGTACTGCTGGCCACGGTCATCGGCATGATCGCCGCGCCTGGAACGGCGCGCGCGGACGACAACGGCGGCCCGATGCTTGCGCCGGGGCCTCCTCCCGCTCCGCAGTACGAGGTGGCCCCGGTCGTCCCGGGGCCGGCGTACGTGTGGGTGGCCGGGCACTGGCAGTGGGTCGGCCGATGGGCGTGGATTCCCGGACGGTGGGAGATCGTACCCTACCCCGGCGCGCGTTGGGTGTCCGGCTACTGGGCCCGCGCGGGACGCGGGTGGGTCTGGGTAAACGGACACTGGGCCGGCAGCGGTCCGGCGTACACCATCGTCACCGTCCCGCCGCCGGCGACGCGGGTAGACATCATCGGCGTTCCCCCGTTTGCCGCCGCCGTGTGGATCGGAGGCTTCTGGCGCTGGACGGGTGGGAACTGGCTCTGGGTACCGGGATACTGGACCCGCGCGCCGTGGCCGCGTGCGGTCTGGGTCCCCGGCTACTGGACACGCCAGGGAAGCGGTTGGATCTGGTTCGCGGGATACTGGCAGTAGGCGCCTCGTCCTTGAGGCGCGGGCGCGTCACCATCTATCTCAGCGCTTGCAATGGAGCAACCGTCACCGTCGGATGCGCAAGCATGAAAACCGACGATGGCCGCGACCACAACGACGTGCGGGACAGCGTCCCGATCCGGATCAGTGCGTTGTCATGGACCAGATCAGCAACCCGCCCAACAGAACCACGATGAAGAATAGCGGCACACCCTCACCCCCGCGCGCACCAGGCGCTCATCACTTGTCGCAGCGCCGGCGCCTGCCGATCCCCCACACCGGCGCTGGCTCTCACAAGCGTGAAGATAAGAAATTCCGCACTCCGCTCACGGGGTCCTGCCGCCGAGGCACCGGGATGAGGCTGTGACATGACCGGTATGCGGTGCCTCCCCGAACAGCGCGGCGCTCCTACGCCCCCAGGATGCACTCGCGCTTGGTCAGGAGGTTATCGTGATACAAATGGTCACCGTCTGTCTTGATATATTCCGTGCCGTTCCGCTCCGCGATCACGACCCGCACCGACGTCGATGATAACCGGACTATGCAGTAGAACACATCACCGCCTCGGATCGCCGCGATGACTTCCGGAACCGACCACTGTCTCGTTGCCCACACATCGTTGGGATCTTCGCTCGTGCCGATCCACGCGACCTGCCGGTAGGGCTCTCTGTGAGTGGGATGTTTGGTGACACAGACGACGTAATACGCAGCCACATCGTCCTCCCTTGGCGTGGCAACTAGACAAAAAGTTTGTTCAAAGTATACCAAACACAACGGAGCGCTGGTAAAGATATTCACCAGATGCGATATTTTGCTGATATTTGAGATTTGCCGAAGGAAACATTCGATAAGCAAGACTTATCCCAGAACCGTGCCCGTCAAATCCGTATGCCCCAGGGATCAGATCGACGCCACGCAAGACGGCAACTTCCGGAGCGTGCTTCCCGTGAGAATCCCTATCGGTGGGGACCTCCGCCTCCACCACCGCCACCGTGGTTGCCACTACTTCCCGCCCCGCCGCCGCTGGTCCCGCCAGTCGTGCCGCCACCATGAGCACCGCTACTGCCGGATCCATTGGCGTCACCGGCACCACCACCGCTATTGCCGCTGTTGGTGCCCCCGCCCGGTGCGCCGGGTCCGTTCGGCGAGTCCACGGCCGCCGCGGGAGAACTTGCGCCGGACGATTCGTCGCCGGCGACCCGTCCCGCTGCCTGCGCCACAACCCGAGCCCTGGCCTCGGCGGCTCCAAGATGGTTGTCTGCCCATTTGGTCACCACGGACACCCACGCGTCATGGTCACTGTAGAGCCGTTCGAGGCTTCCGGACAGACGCACCAGTGTCCCGTATCCGTTACTGTTCTTGAAGGGGGCGGCAAATTTCGCGTCCAGCGGAAACCCCGCAAGCCGCGCCCCGAGAAGCTCACCGTCGATCACGCAGCTTCCCGTGAGGCAGGACATATTGCCGCTCAGGAACTTGCCCCGGGGCTTGGTTCCCTTCGGCGCAACGGCCAGCTTCGCCGTGACGGTGTTGAACACTCCCACCACAACTACACCGCCGATGTTGCCGGCGACCTTGTCCGTGTCCGCGCCCACATGGGTCAGGATCAGCAGCAATGCCGGCGCCCGGTTGCCGTTGGCCGCGGCACCGCTCGGAATCGGCGGGGTCGCCACGAACAACGCGACGCACAGGAGGCCCCAGGCGTGCCAGGGCTTCGCCGGTCGCCTTGTCATTGGTGCTTCCTCACGCGGTCCCCCCGGTGGCGATTCGTAGCGACGCCGACCACCCTGCCGAGGGGGGTGCTCCGATGGGACACCTCTCCCCTTCACCCGCTTGAATGGTCTCCGCCCCGTCAGTTGAAGGAGGGCACGCCGTGCGCATGGGGTTCGCCGGAGTCATTGCCGCAGCGGCGGCAGTGACGTTCGGGAACGGGAAACAGACAAACGGCGAGAACGGGTGGCGTAGAGATCAGTCGCCTCGAGGTACTACGGCGACGTCCCAGTGTCCCGCGCGGATCCACACGTGCTTGGTCACACGCACCCGGGGATGGTCCCTCTCCGCCAGCCGTTGCGCCAGCTTGGGCGCGACCACGTTGTTGAACAGGGACCGAACGGACGCCACGGCGTGGCGAAGCGGGTCCGCGTCCTCGAGGGCGGCCGGCGCGCTGTCTCCGAAGAGCATGTCGTAGAACTGCTCTTCGGTCGCAAACACGGCGCCCACTCGATCCGCGCGCTGCAACAGTCGTTCCACCAGCGCGTCGGCAAGCACCTCCAGAAGTTCGGGGGACTGCGCCCGCTCCGCCCACCCATGAATCCCGCGCACGGCAGCGGCCATGTCGCGGACGAAGTCGCCGACGGTCACCGGTTCAGACCGCAGAAACGGTCCGGGCGCGACGGCCTGCTCGCGAAGGGCATCGAGCGCGACGGCGACGTCGGGATAGACTGTGACCGCGTGGCGCAGGCTCGTCAAATCCAGGATGCGTTGGACGAACAACGACGGCTGGGCGAGGATCAGTCTGCGCCCGAGACGGGGCGCCCTGTTGTGAAACTGGGCGAGGGTGGCAATGGCCGTGCTGTCGATGTACTGCAGCCCGCTGAGATCAATAATGATATCCTTGTCGGCAATCATATCTTCGAGCGTCTCCGCGAGCAGGGACACGTTGCTCAGGTCGAGTTCCCCACCGAGGCTGACGATCACGATGTCTCGCGCCCACTCGTCCGCCTGGATGTGCAGCATCCGGTCGTCAGCCACTGCCGGTCCTCGAAGGCGGCCGATGGCTTCGCGATCCACTCGGACTCGGCCCGAGCACCGCCCTGATGGCCACCACCCCACCCCCCGACCACCGACTCGCCGAAGTACTGATACGCGCGCGCTCCCCCGAACCCTGCTCGCACCCGAACCCCGCCAGCGCCGGCCCGCGTGTCAACACCGGTTGAAATCTCCGCGTAGTGCCGGTTGAAAATTCCCCAGCCCGTCAGGTGTTCGATATCACCTCCTGTCCGCCCGGCCGGTGCGCGATGATCGCATCGGTGGGCTGGGCTCGGTGCCTTGGGCCGCTAG
>DATGJN010000031.1 GCA_035295165.1 bacterium | reverse complement strand
ACAGCCGTGACGTGCGGCGGGCGATCTCGGGCGGCACGGTGGTCACATGCGACGAACAGGATCGCATTCACGACGACGGCCTGGTCGTCTGGCAGGGCGGCCGGATCATCTATGTGGGACGCCGCGACGGGTACACGCGGTCGCCAGACGAGCAGTGGCTCGACGCCTCCGGACACTACGTCCTGCCCGGACTGATCAATCTCCCTCTGTGACAGAGGTTTCCATCCGCTAAATCGATGGCGTCTATAGCACAGTCTCCACGGGCAGTTCTTTAGTAGTCTGGAGGATCATGTTCAGATCGGGCGGTTCTGATCGGGGGGTGGGACATGCCGTCGGACGACACGTTCACCGACGAACAGCGTGCGGGCGCTGAGTATCGAGGTGGACATGCTCGGTTGCTGGCAGGGCCAGGCACTGGCAAGACTCAGGTAATGACGCATCGCGCACAAATCCTCGTGCGAGACGCAGGAATCAACCCCGAAGAAATCCTAATCCTGACTTTCACGCGCGCCGCTGCAGCTGAGTTGCGCTCACGGCTGCGTAACAATCTTGGGGCCGACGTACCCCTGCCTCGAGTCTCAACGCTGCATGGCTTTGCGCTCCGGCAGCTACTCAGGAACTCCGAGCACGCCGCGGTCCCGCAGCCGATTCGTATCGCCGACGACTACGAACAGAGGTGGGTGATCGAAGAAGATCTCGCGCAAATTCTTGAACTCAAGATCCGCGATGTCCAGCACCTCTTCCATCTGCTCTCGAACGACTGGGAGTCACTGAGGGCCGATGTCCCGGAGTGGGGTGCCGCGTTTGAGCGAGACCATCCCCGGTTCCTGGGCGCGTGGCGGGAGCATCGCGCAGTGTTCGGTTACACGCTACGCGGTGAGCTCGTCTATCAGCTCAAGAACGCGCTCGAACAGCGTGATATCCGGATCGATCGGCCAACGGAGTTGCTGGTAGATGAGTATCAAGATCTTAATGCTTGCGATCAAGCTATCGTCCGCCGACTGGCGGCGATGGGCGCACACGTATATTCGGCAGGCGACGATGACCAAAGCATCTATGGATTTCGGTTCGCAGATCCTACGGGAATACGAAGATTCACGGAGGACTTCGAGGGAGCCGCTCCCTTGACACTGCGCGTCTGTCACCGATGTGCGCGCAACATCCTTCGCGCGGCGCTTCACGTCGCGCGACAAGACCCCGACCGCCTTGAAAAAGAGCTCGTGCCCCGAGAAGGTGCGGAGGAAGGCGACGTGCGCTTGTACCGTTTTTCAGATAATAGTCAGGAGACGCGAGCCACCGTTACGTTATGCGAGAGGCTGATCGCAAACGGCGTCAGACCCCGCGACATTCTGATTTTGTTTCGGTCGGACCGTAATGGCGTGTTTTCGGAGCCGATCCGTGAAGCTCTGGCAGCCCGCGGCATCCCCGTGCTCACGAAAACGGATCCTCTCGCTGCCCTTAACAGCCCAAAACATCCCGGTCGCCAGTTCGTTGCCACGTTGCGTCTGATTAGCGATCCCACAGATAGCCTCGGCTGGCGGACGTTGTTGAAAGAACGGCCGAACGGCATCGGAGACGAGACGCTGATGCGAATGTACCAATACGCCCGCACACAGGGACGACGCTTTGGACAGGTACTCGATGAAATTGGTCCAGTTGTGAGATCGAAGGCGGGAGCCGTCGCGACGGAAGTGGCTACAATCAGAACGTTGGTGATGGGCCTTCCCCACCTCTCGGGAGAGAGTGATGATCTTGGCGCCGCCTTGACGGAGATCGCGGCATCAACAATCGATGACGCAAACATGCGGGAGGAAGTCCTCACGATCTTTCGGACGCTTGTCAGTGAAACAGAACCTGACTCATTGGACACCCTACTCAAAGTCCTTGGCACGTCGCTAGGCGAGGACACTGAACGTGACGCCCCAGTTTCCGATGCAGTGTCCCTCATGACTATGCACCAAGCGAAGGGACTCACGGCGGAAGCTGTATTCATCGTCGCCGCCGAGAACGAATCGGTACCTGGACACGCGGAGACGAAGGCGGAAGCAGATGACGCGCGACGACTGCTCTATGTTTCAATGACCCGCGCCCGACGATTCCTGTACATGACATTCTGCAATGATCGACGAGGCCCGCAAGCCTACACCGGGCCGACGTCAGGCAAGACAACGCGACATCTTACACCATTCCTCACGGATCTGCCAAACGTACCGATTGCATTGTGGCACGATGACTGATGCTCCCAGAGTACAATGGCAGCGGGCAAGGGAGGCGATTGCGGCAAACGTCTCGGCACCAGTCCGCGTGTCGGCGCGCACCTCATCCGTGAGACACGCGCCGAGAAACGGTGGTCGTCAACATGGGGAGAGATGATGCGTCGTCTGCCGCTTGCGTTGCTTACCGCCTTGTACCTGGTTCTTGTCGGAGACGCGCCCAGGCGAGCCCGTTCTGTTTCGCCAGCGACTGGCAGGCCGGGATCTAAGAGTCGAAGTAGCATACACTCATGCGCGCCTTCGCCCGATACAGTCGACATGGACTACTCAGGCGCCAAATCATGGCTGTCCTGCTCAACATTCCCTTCGAGGCGGTCGAGATCATCGTGGAACCTGACGGGTCGTCCGGTGGTGGAGCGATCGTCTATGGACCGGAAGGCTCACGGAGATTCCGGGGCAGCCGAGGGGACTCCGCGTTCGTGGATGGGCTCGACGCGCATCTCCGAGTCTATCTGGCCGGGAAGATCGCCGAGGATCTCGCCGCGGAGCAGCAGGCAGCGGGACCGAGGACACCTCCCCCTTCGTGGCTCGCGGGGATGGAGGGCGATCGCCAGAACATTGTGCGGATGCTCGATGCCCTGCATCCGCGCGACGAGGCGGCCCAGCATTGCCGCTGTGACGTCGCCATCGCTTCGTGCCGCGACCAACTGCGCGCCTTCTGGTCGGCGGTCGAGGCGGTTGCGACGGCCTTAGTCCAGCAGCGCCGCGTGATCTCCAGCCAGGTCCGCGCAATCGTCCGTGCTCGGGGCGGTAAATCCTAGCGTCCACCCGCTCGACAGAACGCACGCCCACTGCGCTCAGGCTCGCGCGCTCGGCCCCCGCCGCGGGATGGGCAGATCGGGACGAAAAATCGGGTCAAGGACGCCTGCGTGCGCACACCGTGTCAAGGTTCCCTCTCCCACGCCCTCACCTTCCCCGCCCGCGCATCTCATGCCATGACGAGATCAACGAGAGCGGGTCCGGACGTGTACACACACAAACCTGTCAAAATCTCAACACGAGCCAGACAACCCCACACCCCCTCCTAAGGTTCCCCCGCAATGTTATCATGACCGCGATCAATTTGCACCGGAGGTGTCGCATGAGCGTGCCCACCCATTCGTTAGGGGACACAGCCATCGAGGAGTGCACGCGCGTGCACCGCGAGCCGCGCCGGGAGCGCAAGAACCGGATCGAACGGAAGGTGGTCGAGCTGCTCGAAACACAGGGCTGGCGGCTCGCTTTCCGAGGCTGGTCGGACTTCTGCGGCTGGTGGAGCGTCAAGGGCGGCCGGTTCGCCTGCTTCGTCGTCCGCGCCAAACGCTCGCACCGGCTCAGACGTGAGCAAAAGCGGATCCTCTACACCCTTGCCAAGTTAGGGATCGACTGTTACCTCGTCGACCTCGACGAGGACGACGACGGCACGGCCCGGATTGTCTACGAGAAACTCGGCCCCCGCTCCGAGCATCTCGATTAGGGCTAACCACCCGGGTAGAATCGTCGGGTTCGACCACGGAGGGGTAGGCGTCGGGTGTTCACGGTAGCACTAGAACATTCCGCGTACGATCCCGCCGTCGACTTGAGTCGTCGTCCCCGTTATAAACTCCGCCGCATCGGACACGAGAAACGCGACCAGGTTTGCGACGTCCGTTGGCTGTCCCATCCTGCCAAGCGGAACTCTACTAATGCGCCTGGCCATCGCCTCCTCAAAACTGATGCCCTGGCGCGCCGCACCTTGTCGCGTAAGCTCATTGCTGGTTTCCGTGAGAATGGAGCCGGGGCACACGTTGTTAACTCGGATGCCAAGCGGTGCAAGCTCATCGGCAAGCGTCTTGGCTAGTCCCAACAGCCCCATGCGCACTGAATTTGCCAAGAGCACCCCTTCGAGCGGCTGTTTGACACTAATGCTCAGGATGTTGACGATCGCGCCCGCTCCAGCCGCCTTCAGGTACGGCAGCGCGGCACGTGTGACGCGCACGTTGCTGAGAAATCCCAGCTCAAAATAGTGTTGATAGTCCGCGTCAGAGAGGTCCGCGAATCTACCGTGTCGAGGCCCGCCCGATAGGTTCACCAAGGTGTTTAGCCCGCCCAATGCTTCCACCGACTCGGAGACAAAGGACTCAATCACCGCGCCGCGACACAGGTCCACCGTCTGACAGAACGGGCGCACGCCACCTCGCGCCTCGATCGCGTCGGCGACCTCTCCAAGCAAGTCTGTGGAACGGGCGCAGATCGCTAGCTGCGCCCCTAGCGACGCAAGGGTCTCGGCAATCGCGCGTCCCAGCCCCTTGCTGGCGCCAGTGACGATTACCTTCCTATCGCGCAGGCTCACGACCACGCTTGCTCCCTCCTAATGTCGCGCCCTCGTAGGATCCACGCCCCGTATGATCGCCCGGCCGCCGGCGACACCGCACCACGCAGCCTCAGTGAACCCTGTACTTTTCCACCTTGGCCCAATCCACTTCGATTCCAAGACCGGGGGTCTCAGTCAGTTCGATCGTTGCGGCGTAGGCGTCGACCGGTTCGATCACAACATCGTCTACCGCCCGAGCTAGCGGAGAGCCATGGCATCCTCTTACCAGGTTGGGCACGACAGCGGCAAGCTGGTGCACCGCGGACAGCCCAATCCCTGACGGAGTGGAACTTCCGGATTGAACGCCCAGGCCCGCGGCTTCGCACACAACCATGATCTGCCGGCTCATCGTGATGCCCCCGAGCATTGGCACCTTTACGTGGACGGCATCGGCGGCGCCGAGCTCAGCGATGCGGAGCACGTCCGCAGCGTGACCGACGCTCTCCTCTAGCATGATCCCCACGGGCGCGCTGTTTCGCAGCCGCGCAAGATCCGCGAGCTGATGGCGAGGCAGAGGCTGTTCCACCCAGTCGACCCCGAGCTCCTTGAATTGCGGAAGGGCCTCCATCGCGGACTTGAACGTGTAGGCTTCGGTCAGATCAAGCTTCAGGCTGATCCCTGGGCCACAGGCCTCCCTGACCGCACGCACGGCCGTGACGTCTCGGCGCCAACCAGACGGATGTCCGCATTTGACTTCTATCTGCCGGCAGCCCTTCCTGACAGCCTGCAGAGCAAACTCGGCCGCCGCCCGCGGCTCCATGAAACCGATCCCGAATCCGGGCCCTTCGACATCGATGCGCGTACGTAGGGCTCCGCCAAGCAATCGCCATAGCGGGAGCCGAAGGGCCTTTCCGACGACATCATAGAGAGCGAGGTCGATGCCGGCCTTCGCAGAATAGTGACCGTTCACAATCTGGTTCATCTTCTGCCAGATCACCGCAATGTCGAACGGGTTCATGCCGATCAATACTGGCGCGAGATAGTGTCGGAGCACGTCTGCGTGCGCTTCGCGTACGGTCGAGTTCCACTTGGGTTCACTGACCGCCTCGCCGACGCCATCGATGCCCTCGTCGGTACGGATCCGCACTATTACGTTGTCCAACGCCGAGAGGGTCAGCGTCGCGATGTGGTGGAGCTCACGATTGGGGATCTGGTAAGGGATGACTTCCACGTCCACAATGCGCATTACCCGACACTCTCCTCATGCGCGGTCAGCGTTAAGTGGCTTTCGAGTTCGGTGGCAATACCGGACACGATCTGTGCAACGAGCCACCCTGTCACCGGCGCAAAAGCGAGCCCGTCGCCCCCGTGCCCACACGCCAATACGAGGCCCGCCGGCTTGCGCACGCGTGCAACGATGGGCCGTTTCAGGAGGCTGTACGGGCGCAACCCGACCGTCTGCGCATTTATAGGCAGGGTCGCTACCCCCGGCATGTATCGGGCCACCTCGTCCAGTAGCCGCTCACGGGCACGCACGGTCGGTGTACAGTCAAACTCCGCCCACTCTCTTGTGGAGCCGATCTTGATGCGTCCGTCGGGTTCTTGCCCGACGACCAACCCCGCGGAAAACCCGTCTGCGCTGGTCCCGGAGTCGACTTTGTTCATCAGATACCGGCCGGACAGCACGCGCCCGCGAAGACAGGGGCCAACGGGATCGGTAAACAGGAGTTCTCCCTTCTGCGGTCGCATCGGCACGCTTACCCCAAGCTTGGCGACAAGCTGTCGGGTCCACGGGCCGGCGGCTATCACCGCCTCATCGCAGGGTGTGTCGCCGAACGGAGTGCGCACCGCCCTGATGCCGTCCGCGGCGACGTCGAAGCCAACGACGGACGTCCCAGTGTGGAAAACCGCACCGAGCCGCGTCGCTCCCGCTGCGATGGCCTGACAGGTCTCGCGAGGTGGAGCTTCCGCGTCCTGGGGCGCATACGTCGCCCCCTGGACATCGTCGGCTACACCGGCAATCCGCGATGCGACTTCGGCTTTGGTGAGGAGATCGATATGAACGTCCTGCGCCTGAAGCCACGCCACCCGATCGAGTAGGAACCGTTCCTCCTCCGCATCTCGAAAGAGGACATAGCTGCCGTCGACCCGGTAAGGGATCTCGAGATCGCGTTTCAGTTCCCCGAACAGCGCTTTGCTTCGCAGATTCAGCTCCAACAGAAACGGCGAGCCCTTGGTCTGATCGAGCACCGCCGAGCCGGACGCGGCCGTGGTTTCCCCACCGATCTCTCCGGTGTCGAACACCGTGACCCTATGTCCGGCGCGTGCCAGGTAATATGCACATGCCGCACCGACGATCCCAGCGCCGACGACCACCACCCGGCGACCGCTGCGCGACATCAGAGCCCTCGCACTGCGCCCGACGCCCGTCCGCGAGGTGTTACGCTGGGCCGGACGGCGGCAGGCCGATCGGCCTTTTGCGCAGCGCGCCGTGCCTCGCGCGTGAGACCCGGCCGGTTGCTCACCCACCGATCCCAGTAGCGGTTCATGTCGTCCGCAACTCTCTGCAAATGGTCGACCATGGCCTGGCGGGCGGCCCACGGATCGTGCGCGCGGATCGCCGTCAGAATGGCCTGGTGATCCACGATGCGCCGACTTCCGACGGCCGTGCGCATCGCGGCCGTGAGCAGATTGTAGCGCTGGTGATCCCGCAGTAGGCGCACCAGCGAAAACAGCACCCGATTCTGCGATGCCCTGGCGATTTCGTGGTGAAAGGAAACGTCCTCCGCGAGACCCAACTCCCCACGATTGATGCTGGCGGCGTGCTTCGCCAACAGTTCGTCCATCTTGCGGATAGCAGAGGCCGACGCGTGCACCGCGGCGAGCGCCGCGATCTCTCCCTCGATCACACGGCGCGCCGACAGAAACTCTAGCAAGTGCGCCCGGTCGCCGCGTCGCAGTAGGTTGAGCAACGCATCGCCTGAACTCTGCAAGCGCGCGTCGGCGTTGAGCTGCCCCAACAAGGCGAGCCCGCGACTGGTGAGCACGCGTCCTTCAACACCATGCCGTTCCACCAGCCCCTCGAATTGAAGTTCTTGTAACCTTCGCCCGACCGTAGGGATGCTGACGGAGAGACCGCGCCTCCGCAGCGCAAAGTTGATGGCACCTTGGCCAATCGGCCGGGGGCTGGCGGCGATGACCTGGAGAATCGCCTGATTGAGTTTCGCCGAGCGGCGGTCCAGCATCGGTGAACTCCGTGCGAGGCTCATGATTCGCCGGCACCCGCGAACGTTTGCACCAACGCTCGGGTGAGCTCGCGAACGTCGCTCGCCACAGCCCGTGGCCGTTCGCCGCCCTTCTCCTCCACGGCCTTCATGACCGCCTGCTTGAGAATCCACCGCAACGCCACCGGGTACGCCGCGATCGCTTCGATCAACGCGGAGTAGGCCGCATCGCCCCACGTTTCTTCGAACGCCGCCCGTTCGTCCCCATAGTTGAAGGCTTGCACGCTAAACCGCGCCTCGTCCCGGAGCGAGGCCCGCAACCGCTCGGTCGCGTCCTCGTCGACCCGGCCGTCGACCACGATGACGCCGTAGTTGTCTCGGGCTACCTCTGCGGACACGAGGCCAGCTGACACATCCGACAGCACGGCGTCAGAGCGCCGTTCAAGCGGGCTCCCGAACCCTCCTCCGCCTTGCGAGCGGAAGGTGACCGTATCCTGAGAATTTAACAACAGCTCGTCAATCATGTGAATCCGCCGCTCGCCCGGGGTATCCTGGTTTACGATCGCGATGCCCAACGAGCCCGGGAACCCTCCCAGCCGCCCCCACGGTCGGAACCGACTTCGCTCCTGGCCGCGCGCGGTCAGGATGGTCTCGGGAGCAAAGACGCGAATTCGTAGCTCGTTCCCGCAGCCGCCCCGGTACTGCCCCACGCCCCCGGAATCTGGTCGCAACCCGTAGCGCTCGACAAGAATCGGCATCTCCGTCTCGATCGTCTCTGAGGGAATGTTGCGAAGAAATCCCCCGCCAAAGTCGTTGCCGTCGATGCCGTCCTTCCAGGGGCGCGCCCCCGATCCACCGGTAATTGGCTGTACGACACCGACCTTGCGGACGCCGGTTTTCACGTCAAGCGTTGAAAGCAGCACGATACAAACCTGCCCAGCGCCCGCGACGGGTAGCTTGTCCGGGGACGCCTGGCTCAACGTCGCGAGCGTGACATCGAGCACGCGGTTCATCGTCGCCGCGCGCACACCGCACGCTGCCCCTGCCTCGGGATTCAACAGGTTACCCGTCGGAATCTGTTGACGCATCGGTCGGACCAACCCGCTATTGTACGGCAATCCGGGGTCCAGGGTGTGGAAGAATCGTGTAATGGTCGGGCTCAGCATAAAGTGACCCGGAGCGTTGAAGCTCGGCATGTTGATCGCACCGCGCACTTGGTGATCGGTCCCCGTGAAATCAAGATGCAGCTCGTCCCCCTGCACGGTCATCCGCAGTCGAATGCGGATCGGCCGGTCAGAAAAACCGTCGCTCTCCATGTAGTCCCAGGCTTCGTACGTGCCGTCGGGGATCTCACGGATCAGCTCGCGACTCCTCCGCTCCGCATAGTCCAAGACCTGCCCGATCCCTTTGGACACGGCGTCTAGTCCGTACCGGTCGACGAGCTCGTGCACACGCCGCTCTGCCGTGTTCAGCCCGGCAAACATCGCCCGGAAATCGCCCCAGTTCTGGTCCGGGATCCGGCAGTTGTCCAGAATCAGATCGAGCAGCTGTTGGTTCAGCTGGCCGCGCTCGACCAACTTGATCGGGCGAAGCCGCAGGCCTTCTTGGTAGACGTCATAACACGCCGGCGTCACACTCCCAGGCACCTTGCCGCCCACGTCACTAAAGTGAATGAAGGTCGACACGAAACATAGGAGTTGTCCTCCGGCAAAAATGGGTTTCACCAAGTAGATGTCCGCCAGGTGCGTCACCATGCCTTTAGTCGAATATGGGTCGTTGGTGACCACCACATCGCCTTCTTGCCAATTCTCAATCGCCTCGACCACGGCCCGACACGGCATGCCGACACCCAAGGCGACCGCGACCTTCAAGGGCATGGCGAAGACCTCACCCTCAGGCGTGAAGAGCACGGCGCCGAAGTCCTGGGTTTCCTTGACGAAGACGGTGTACCCTGTCCGAAAAATCACCGACGCCGTCTCGTCGATGATGGCCTGCACCCGATTGCGAAACACCTCGAGAAATACCCCGTCACGGGCCATGCGTCCATTACCTCCTTCGCAATCCGCAGATCGATTCGAGGTGCCCCGCCGCCCGCGCAGTCGTGCGCGCAATCACGGAGAGAACCTGAGCTCGGTCGAACGCACCAAGTCGTGCAGCACCTCGTCCACTTGAGCGCGGCTGTCGACGCCCCCACCTTCGCGACTGTGCAGGCGCTCGACAAGCTGGGCACGCAGAAACCCACGCATGGGAACCGGATACTGTGCGAGCGATTGGATGATGAGCGTCTGGAGCTTGTCCGGCCACCGCCGCTCGTATGTCTCGCGTTCCTCGCCAATGTCGAACTCGTCGACGTGCCGCACCCGCGCGGCCCGCTCGAGCTGCGTCGCGTGACCATCGACACGCCCGTCGTGCATCACCACGCCATAGTCTGCAAGTGCCGCCCGCTCGGACACGAGTTCGGCCTCCACGTCAAACAGCACCCGCGCGGGATCGCGCTCGAGTGGGTCGCCGTATCCGCCGCCGCCCGGCGTCATAAACTCGACCACGTCGCCGGGTTGCAGGAGGAGCTCGTCAATCTTTCCTAGTTGGACTGGCTCGCCGCCCGCTCGCCGGAGCGCGACTTCGAACAGTGTGCCCGGTCTTCCGCCAAGACGCCCCCAGGGCCGGAACAGCTGTCGCTCCATTCCCCGCGCCGTCATCACCGTGTCCGGGGTGAAGATGCGGACGAACAGTTCGGATCCGCAGCCACCGCGATACCGCCCCGCGCCGCCGGACCCCGGCCGAAGGCCGTAGCGCTCGACCAGCACAGGCATATCGGTCTCGAGGACCTCGGTGGGGATGTTCACAGTGAACCCGTTGTGAAAGTCGATTCCGTCAATGCCGTCTTTCGTCGGCCGCGCCCCCGAACCACCCACGAGCGGCTGAACGACGCCAACCTTGATCTTTCCGGCGGCGGCATCCGGCGTCATGAGGAGCACGATACAGCCCTGACCGGCGCCCGCCGATGGGATCATGTCCGGCGCGGCCTGCGCCAACGTGGCCATCGTGACATCCAAGACCCTGCACATCGTCGCAGCGCGGACGCCGGTTGCCGCGGGCTCCACGGGATTCAGCAGGCTGCCGACCGGCGCGTGGCAGCATATCGGACGTACCAAGCCGCTATTGAAGGGAATGTCCGGACGCAGCGTGCGAAAGAACCGCACGAACGAGTTCACCAGCTGGTAATGGCGCTTCTCCCCGCAGGTGGGGAGGTTGAACGCCGCCCGTACCTGATGAGCGGTCCCGCTGAAGTCGACCTCGATCCGATCCTCCTTGACCTCCATGCGGGCGCGAATGCGAATCATCTCTTGGCGCCCGGTATCCGCCTCAAGGTAGTCCCACGACTCGTAGACTCCGTCCGGAATGGCGCGGATGAGCTCGCGTGCCTGCGCTTCGGCGTAATCGAGTAGGTCTGAAATCCCGTTCTCCAGGGCCGCTGACCCGTATCGTCCCACCAGTTCTGCGACGCGTTCCTGCGCGATCTGCAACGCCGCCAGCAGGGCCCTGAGGTCTCCCCAGTTTTGATCCGGGATCCGGCAGTTACGGAGCAGCAGCGACACGATGTCCTTGTTCAATGCGCCTGCCCGAAACAGCTTGAGGGGCGGAATCCGCAGGCCCTCTTGAAAAATGTCATAGCTCGTGGGGGAGATGCTCCCGGGAACCTTACCGCCCACATCGGATGAGTGGATGAACGCAAGTGCGTGGCACAGACACCGCCCGTCCACGAAAATCGGCCTGATCAGAAAGATGTCCGTTAGGTGTGTGGACATGCCGTTCGTCGAATACGGATCGTTGGTGATGATGATGTCGCCCGGTTCGAGATCATCGACGGCGGACACGGCACGGTGCACCGGGCGACCGATGCCGAGCGTGGTGCCGATGTTGACCGGAGCCGCGAATACCTCGCCGGCGCAACTCGCGAGGGCCGTCGCAAAGTCCTGGGTCTCCTTCACAAAGACCGTATAGCCCGTCCGGGCCACGACCGACGCCATCTCTTCGGCGATGGATTGGACGCGGTGCTTGAGCACCTCGAGGAAGACCCGATCGGTACCCATTCAGACGCTCGTTCCGATCAAGTTGCCGTGGCGGTCGGCGGTGACCACGAACCCCGGGGGCACAAACGTGGTCGTATCGTACTGCTCGACGATCGCCGGCCCTTCGAACGAAGCGTCCGGTGCGAGGTCGCTGCGATCGAAGACCCGCGCCACCCATGGTTTGTGATCGAACTGGATCTCCCGCGACGCGGTCGATCCCTTGCGCCCCCCTGGTCGATACGATTGACGGTCCCAAGACAGACGAGGCTTGGGTACCACGCCCACCACCGTGCTACGAATGTTGACCAGCTCAACGGTCGCATCGGCGTCCGAATACCCGTAGATCGCGAGATACCGGGCATGAAACGCCTCGAGGACCTCGCGCAGGTCGCCGATTTTCGAGGGCAGCGCGACGTTGATCTCGAACGCCTGGCCAAGATAACGCATGTCCGCCGTGCGCAGGAGATAGTGTTGAGCTGTCAGCTCGCCGCCGCGCACCTCTGAGAGGAACCAACTCTTGGCGCGTTTCTCGAGTTCGAGAAACTCCCCTTCCAACTGGTCGGCCGTGGTCTCATGTGTGTTGCGATAGACCGTCTTCACGAAATCGCTCCGGATGTCGGCGACCACACCGCCGAGTGCACACAACGTCCCGGGGCTGGGCGGAATGATCACCTGACGCACGCCGAGTTCCCGCGCCAGCATGAAGATGTGCGTCGGTCCCGCGCCGCCATGGGCCAACAGGGTGAAATCTCGCGGATCGAACCCTTTTCGCGCCATCAGGGGGGAGAACTGCGCGTACATCTTGGCCGTCGTCACCTCGAGGATGCTCTCCGCCGTACTGACCGGGCTGAGCTCCAACTGGACTCCCAACCGGGTCAGCGCACGATGGGCGAGATCCGGCTGCAGCGGCATCTCCCCGCCAAGGAATCTCGACGGATCGATCAAGCCGAGCGTCACGTACGCGTCCGTGACGGTAGGGTGCTGCCCGCCCCGCCCGTAGCACGCTGGTCCGGGTTCGGAGCCAGCGCTCTGCGGGCCGACTTTCAACACCTGTGCCGAGTCTACCCACGCAATCGATCCGCCGCCGGCGCCGATCGACGAGATGTCGACCGCCGTCATGATGACCGGAAAGTCTCCCACCTGATTTTCGGTCGAGAATTCAACCTCGCGGTTGATCACCGCCACGTCGGCGCTGGTGCCACCCATATCAAGGGTGATCAGGCGTTCGAACCCAGCAAGCTTCCCGATATAAGCGGCGCCAATGACCCCGGCCGCGGGGCCGGAGAGGAGGGTCGACGCCGCCGAAAGGGCGGCGGTGTCGGCGGTCATCATGCCGCCGTTTGACCGCGTGACGAAGAACTTGGTCGTTAACCCCTTATCGCGCAAGCCCTGCTGCAATCGGGCCAAATACCCTTCCATCCTGCGGCCGATGTACGCGGTGAACACCGTCACGAGCGCCCGCTCATATTCCCGTTGCTGCGACAGCACTTCGTGGGACGCCGACGCAAACAGTTGCGGGAACTCCTCCCGGATGAGCGCCACCGCTTGCCGCTCGTGCTCTGCGTTCTTGTAGGAATGCAAGAAGCACACCGCGATGGCTTGGATTCCCTGGCCCACGAGGCGTTGCACCGCGGCCCGAACCTCGGCCGGATCGAGCTTCGCATAGACTCTTCCGTCGCCGAGCAGTCGCTCACCGATCTCGGCGACCCATTTCCGAGGGACCAGCGGGATCGCCTTGTCGCCGTAGAAGTTGGTTGTGCTCGGTAGGCGCAAGCGGCCGATCTCCAGCACATCCCGGAATCCTTTCGTCACGAGGAGACCCGTGGGAACGCCCGATCGCTCGATGATCGTGTTCGTTGCGAGCGTCGTCCCGTGAACGAACTGACGGACCGAGGACACCGGGACGCCTCCACGACGGCAAATCGCGTCGATGCCTTGGAGGATGGCAGTGGCCGGCTCGGCCGGCGTGGTCGGCAGCTTGAGCGTGTGTACGCGACCGTCGTGCTCGTCCACCAGGGTCAAGTCTGTAAACGTCCCTCCCACATCGACGCCTAACCGATAACTCTTATCCACCCTCTCGCCTCCTCGTGCTGCCGGACGTGCGCCGCCCCGCCGCGCGTGCATTCATTGAGCCCCGAAGCGGTACATGAGGTGCGCCAGCATCAGAACCGTCTCCCGAAAGTCGCTCAGCCGCAGGCTCTCGTCGGGAGCGTGCGAACGAGACTTCCAGTACCCGGCCCCAATGCTCACGACCGGCACCTTGAGCAGCGGCGCCAGATCATGACGTGGGCCCGTGCCGGCGGACGTGGGAGACACGATCACCGTCCGTCCGGTCGATTCCTCGACGACCTCTTGAGACAATCGCACGAACGGGTCCGAGAGATCGGTGCGCCAAGGGAACTCGGCGGCGAGCACGGTCAGCGAGATGTCCGTGTATCCGAGGACGTCCAGGTGTTTTCGCACGCTGCGCGCCACCTCGTGTGGATCCTGATCCGGGACGAGGCGAAAGTCGACTTTCGCATGCGCCGCGCGCGGAAGAACGGTTTTTTGCCCTTCCTGAGTGTACCCGCCCCAGATTCCGCAGATCGTGCACGTGGGCGCGAAAAACAGTTGCCGAACCGCGTTCGGTCCATCGACTTCCCCGAGCAGTCGTGCCGGTTCGAACTGGCGGCGGACATCCTCCACAACATCCAGCGGAATCCGCTGGACCGCCTCCGTCTCCTCAGCGGTGGGGCGCCGAACACGATCGTAGTGCCCCGGGATGAGCACCGTGCCGCGCTCGTCTTTGAACGTATGCAACGCGTGGACCAAGCGAAAGGGAGCCCCTTCCACCAACGCCCCAAACATGGAGTGAAGATCGACGTGGCCGACGCAAGCCTCGAGTTCAAGGTAGCAGATGCCCTTGCATCCGCACACCATGTGCAACCGCTCGGTCGAGTCCCGCTCCGCGTACTCCCACACGCACGCATCGGCCGCCAAGAGCTTCGCGTGGGCGCGCACCACGGCACCGAAATTGACACTTCCGATCTCTTCCTCACCCTCGATGACAAACTTGATCCGGCAGGGGAGTCCCCCATCAACTGCCGTGATGGCCCGGATCGCAGCGATGCGAGTGAGCAGATCCCCCTTGTTGTCGGCGACGCCCCGCCCCAGCAGCAACCCATCACGCTGGGTCAGGTCGAAGGGTGGAACCGTCCACTCGTCAACCGGGTCGGCCGGTTGCACGTCGTAGTGGTCGTAGAAGAGCAGTGTCTTGGCTGACCGTCCGGCAAATTCAGCGGCGACGACGGGGTTCGCGCCGCCATGCTCTAACACGGTCACGGCTCCCCCGGCTGCACGCAAGAGAGCCGCCACGGCTTCGGCGGCCTCACGGATCCCTCTCCGCTGCGCCGCCACGGACGGGATAGCAACCAGCCGCCGAAGATCTTCGAGCGTGGTAGGCAGATCACGATCCACGTGTGCTTCGAGTGTCGCTCTTGCGGTCACCGTTCACCTCCGATCCGTCGGTCTCCACGAAGTGGCGTATGGGCACTGCGCACTGCGCCTCAAGCGGTCGCGCCCGAGTCCGGCTCCGGCTCTCTGTTCCCCAGCACCTGCGGCAATTCGCGGGGTTTCAGCAGCACGACGAGCATCACCGCAACCGCAAGCGCAATCACAATCAGGAAGACGGACAGCGCAGCGATGACCGGGTCCTGATAGTGCTCGAGGTAATAGAACATCGCCACGGGGAGCACGATGTTGTGGGTCTTCACAAGGAAAATGGAGGTCTCGACTTCGTCCCAGGAGGTGATGAACGCAAAGAATGCGCTGACAATGAGTCCGGTCCGGATTTGGGGGAGCACGACACGAAAGAATGTTTCCACGGGCGTCGCGCCCAGGTCCATCGCCGCCTCCTCCAACACGCGGTCGGCGCCGATCAGGCTCGCGGAAAGCACGGAGATCACGAACGGCAGTGCGACCATGACGTGTGCCATAACCACGCTGTCCAGGCCCCCGAAACGATGCAGGAGCACGACGTAGATAAGTATCCCGACCCCGAGGGCAATCCGCGGCACGATCAACGGCGCAAGAAACATCGCCCGAACCAGCTCCCGCCCGAAGAACCGATACCGCACGAGCGCCAACGCGGCAAGGGTGCCCACCATCAGACTGACGGCCATGGTCGCTAGGGCGACGATCAGCGAGTTCAGAGCCGCATGAGTCAGATCGTCTTGGTGAAATAACTTTACAAACCACTTCGTGGAAAGCCCCGGCGGGGGAAAGACACCGTACGGCGCGCTGCTGAACGCGTACACAACAATCAACGCGATCGGTGCCAGCACGAAGAGAAGCACGAGTGCCAACCAGAGGAACTGCGCCGTCGCGACATAGTCCACCGCCCTTGGTCTCATGTCCGGGACACATCCGCACGCTCGTAGATCTGTCGCGTCAACCGATTGGTGAGGATCAGGATGGACACGATCAGCCCGAGCGTGATGAAAACCACGACCGACGCAAATGACAGATTAACGCCCTCGACGTCTCGGAAAATCAGACCACTTAACACTTGCACCCTGCCGCCTCCCATAAAAAACGGCGTCACGAACGCGCTGATGGTGAGAGTGAAAACGATCTGACAGCCGCTGATGATGCCTGGGAGTGTGAGCGGAAGCGTGACCCGTCGGAACGTGACCCAACGACTCGCGCCCAGATCGCCCGCAGCCTGCTTCAAGTCCGGGTCCAGCTGAGTCATCACGCTAAGAATGGGAAAGACCATGAACGGCAGCAGAATGTGGACCATCGCAATCAGAATGCCGGTCATGTTGAAAATAAGCGAAACAGGATCGCGCACGATCCCTAGTCGCAGCAGCGCAAAATTGAGCAGCCCCTGTTTGGACAGAAGTAACAGCCACCCGTAAGTGCGCACAACCACACTCACCAGGATAGGAGACACCAGTACGACATAAATCATCACGAGAATGCCCGGGCGGCGGATGCGTGTGATTGCCTGCGCGACCGGGTACCCTACGATGAGCGTCAGCCCGGTGACCAGCAAGGCCAGCGTGAGCGTTGTCCGGACGACGTGCCAGTAGAACTCATCCGTCACGAACTTCTGCCATCCGGCGAGCGTGAACCGCGGCGTCTCGCTCAGGAACGGATACACGCTGAGCACCAGCAAGACCGCCATGGCGACCCAGAAAATCCCGAGAGTCAGGGTCATGGCCGGCATCAGCAGCGGCACCTGTACGAACCGCTGTCGGAGATGTCGCAGGTGGCGGGATCCTCCAGCCGTCGTCACCGCGGTGCCCTTGCCCTACTCGCGAAGCAGCACGGCGCTCTCGCGCGCCCAACCGATCTGCAATTTCGCCCCAGGGCTCAACCCGTCCGCCTGGTCGCTGTGAACCTCCGCCGTCACGACGCACGACGCGGCGATCCGCACCCGACACCGGATGATCGCCCCCATGAAGATGACTTCCTGCACCGTCCCCTCCCAGCGATTAGGATAGTAGTCAGCTGCGCGCCCGATCTTGACGTGTTCCGGGCGGATGGACAGCGCAAGTGCCGTGCCAGAACTGGCCGGTGCATCGGCAGCACCCACGAGCACGCGAAGAGAGTGACAGTCTACCCGGAGCATTCCGTCGGCCTCCGCACCGATGACACGCGCTTCGAGCACGTTCGCTTCACCGATAAACGTTGCGACGAAGCGGGTCCGTGGTCGGGCATAGATCTCGTAGCTGGTACCGATCTGTTCCACTCGGCCGCCGCGCATCACCGCGATCCGATCGGACATTACTAAAGCCTCGCCTTGATCATGCGTGACATATATGAAAGTCGTACCGAGCCGGTGTTGTAGCGCCTTCAACTCGCTCTGCATCTGAAGGCGTAGCTTGAGATCAAGAGCGCCGAGCGGTTCATCCAACAACAGAACCGCAGGTTCGTTGATAAGGGCGCGCGCGATGGCAACCCGCTGTTTCTGTCCTCCCGACAGATGTCGGATACTCCGGTCTCCCAAACCTACGAGATCGACGAGTCCCAGGACCGCCGCCACCTTGCGGTGGACATCCCGCGCGGGGGTACGCCGGACACGCAACCCGAACGCGATGTTTTCGAACACGCTGAGATGAGGGAACAGCGCCAGTTGTTGAAACACCATGTTCGTCGACCGGCGGTACGGAGGAACACCGGTGGCCATGCACCCGCGAAGAAAGACATCACCCTCCGAAGGGAACTCAAATCCACCGATGATGCGAAGCGTCGTCGTCTTTCCGCAGCCCGACGGGCCGAGGATGGAAAAAAACTCTCCTCTACGGATTTGCAAGGATACGTGATCTACCGCGAGCACGGCGCCAAACCGCTTTGTCAGGTCGCGCACCTCAACGTCTATCTCCGCCGGCATGCTCGGACGGGCGGGCGACACACCCCCGCGAGAGGATGGCTCGGTCAAACCAGGTCCCGTCGGGCCGTGCTCAATGCATCTTGGCGACGACTTCCTTGTCCCATCGCTCTCGCCACATGGTGTCGCTCGCCGCGACGGTAACCCAGTCGAGCTGAATCGCCCGGGCGGCTTCCTTCGGATCGAAGATGCTGAGGCCACGCAGGCTCGGAGGCGCGATGTTCTTGATTGTGGTTGGCGCGTGGTAGGTCTCCGCGGCCCATCGCGACAACCATCTGTCCGACAGCATCACGTTGATCACGTCCTCGGCGATGCGTTTCTGCGCCGGGGTAACGCCCTTGACGATGACGAAGTACAAGGGAATCGCGATCCCGCCCTCTTTAGGGATGACAAATTCGATCGGCGCTCCCTGTTGCTTCCAGACCTCCACGTTGGCGCCGTCCTGCGCGGCAAGCCAAGCATCTCCGTTGACCAACATGTTCCGCAAGTCGTCGTTTCCGTTGTAGAAGGCGGCAAACTGATCGGCGTGTTCCGACCAGAGTTTGAACCCCGGGTCGATGTTCTTTTCGCTTCCGCCGTTCATGCGTGCCGCCATCACCAATCCGTTGTAGTACCAGAGATATTTGATCGTGGTAACCTTGCCTTTGAAGCGCGGGTTCCACAGGTCCGCCCACGACGTCGGCGGCTCCTTGACGAACCGCGTGCTGTACGCCAGCCCCACCGGCGAGAGACAAAACGCCACGCCGCGATCACCCGGCCGCCGGTACGCCGGTAGGATGTTCTTCAAGTTCGGGACGTTGGCGGGGTCGAGGCTTTCCCACAAACCGTCGCGGTCGCCCTGGGTTGTCCACTGGACGTTCTGATAACCAAAATGCACCAGCGGTTGATTGGGGGTCAGCTTGTACGCGCTGAGCATCTTCGGGTAGATCTCGTAGTTCTGCCCCTCGAGCACCTCGATCGTGACATCGGGATGGCTTTCGTTGTAGGAGCGGGCGACTTCGTGCGCGACGGCGGGCAAGGTGCCGCCCGACCAGACAAACATCGTGAGTTGCTGGTGGGGCGCCGCCGACGTCTGGCGCAGGCCGATCGTAGCCCCCGCAATCTGTGCCAGGGCAAACACGCCAAGTCCGGCGGCGGACCGAAGCACCTCTCGCCGCGTTACGGAATTCGTCAGCCTCCTAGCCACAAGGCAACCCTCCCGACGGTTGGCGTAATGAGATCACGGTACACCACGGCCCGACCAAGATGACGTATGAGACACGACTCCCATGTTGCCGCTTTAATGTCGATCACGAAGCCGATCTCCTGTAGAGGAACGGGCGCCTCCGATCGATAATCAATCATCTGTGATGATCGACATCGTAACAAGTCTCACTAGACGTGTCAATGATTTTGCCCCGCGCGGCGTCGCGCCACGCCGAGCCCGATGGGGCCGATTCGATCTCCGTGCGCATCCTCGGCCCCGGTGCACGACCATTGGATGGGGAAAGCACACCAAGAACGTTTTGCGCTTCTCCTACATCACCCTGAAGGTGACCCATGAGCTACCTTAGCCGGGGTGTGTTTCAGGACCGACTCACACGCATTCGGGCAGCGCTCGACGATGCCGATCTCGCGGCTCTCGTCGTCGTTACGCCGGAAAACTTCCTGTACGTCTCCGGATACTTTCTCGATGTACAACCGTGGGAACGTCCGGTCGCCGCGATCCTGCCGCGAGACACCGATCCGTTCTTGATCATGCACGAGCTATCCACCAACGGTGTCCGCCACGCGAAGGATCACGCGTCGATGTGGATTCCCGACGTCCAGTTCTACGTGGAACACCACCGGATGGAGCAACGCACGTACGTGACGCCGCAGTGGCCACAAATGGTGGCGGATCTCTTGCGGAAGAAGGGCATCCAGCGCGGACGCGTCGGCGTAGATCGTCTCGGCGGACCGATCAGCAGCGTACCAGAACTGCTACCGGCGATTCACTTGGTACCGGCTGCTGGAATCCTGAACGAGATGAGGCTCGTCAAGTGCGAGGAGGAACTCGTCCTGATACGGCAGGCCGCGGAGCTGAGCGACTGGGGACAGACGCGGTACCGCGAGCACCTGGCGCCGGGGCGCGCACTTGCAGAAATCGACACGCTCGTTGCGCATGAGATGGCGAAGGAGGCGATTCGACGTTACCCCGAGTATAAGGTGGAGATTCGAGTGTTCGGCCGAACCGGGGCCCGTTCCGCCTGTCCGCATGGCATCGCCGGAGACTATGGCCAGGTTATTGAGGCCGGCGATGGACTCATCAATATCATCCTTCCGCAGCTCAACGGATACGTCTGCGAAAACGAGCGCACGTTTTTTGTTGGCAGGCCGAACCGCGCACAGGCCAGGGCGTTCGAGGCGATGGTCGACGCACAAGCGGCCGCGACTCTCGCATTTGTGGCCGGATACCCGACAAGCGAGGCAGACGCTGCCGCGACCCGGGTCCTGGAACAACGCGGGTTCGGCCACGCGATCTTCCACCGTACCGGGCACGGCATAGGCCTCGCTGGCCACGAGTACCCCGATGACATCGCCTTTAACCACCGCCCCTTGGCGGAGCATCAGGTCTTCAGTTGCGAACCGGCAGTCTACCTGTACGGTCTCGGTGGCTTCCGACATGACGACACCATCATAGTGGGAAAGACCGCGGCAGAGGTCACGACCACCTTCCCCCGAGACCTGGAAGCCGTGACCGTAGCAATCGCCCCATGACCATCGAGATTCACGCCACGAGGTGATCCCGTGACGCTGCCGGTCGTCTGTCTGTTCGCAACGGGCGGCACCATCGCGTCCACAACCGCCGACGGGGGGCGCGGATACCGCCCCGCACTCAGGGCCGATGAACTGCTGAATCGCATCCCCGAACATTCGCAGATCACCCGTCTAGAGATCATCGATTTTAGCCGTGTGGCAAGCGAGGATTTGACGCCCACGATGGCCCTGGAGTTGTGCGGGCAAGTGAACATCGCGATGCGCCGCGCAGAGGTGGCCGCAGCGGTTGTTACGCATGGGACCGGCACCCTGGAAGACACCTGTTTCCTCGCGGATCTTTTCATCCGGGGTGACAAGCCGTTCATTGGTACGGGGGCGATGTTCAGCGCCTCCGCCTCCAACTGGGATGGCGGACGCAACTTACTCGATTCACTCCTGGCCGCCGTAGCACCCGCCTCTCGTGGAAAGGGCGTCTTGCTGTGCATGAACGGCGAGCTACACGCGGCGCGAGACGCAGTGAAAATGCACGCTTCCAGCCCCAGCGCTTTCGAGTCTCCGGGCAGCGGCCCAATCGGTTGTGTGGACGATGGACAGGTCGTCTACTACCGGTCGCCGACACGACGGTATGCCTTCCCATCCGAATCAATCGACCTCCGCGTAGAAGTCGTGAAAATCGTGCAGGGATCCGAAGACCGTCTGCTACGCGCCGCCCTCGCACTCGGGATCCGTGGCTTGGTAATCGAAGGTCTCGGAGGACGTGGCACCGTTCCTGCGTGGCTGATACCGGCAATCCGGGAAGCACGCGCGCAAGGCGTGGTCGTAGTC
Organism: bacterium; assembly: GCA_035295165.1. Lineage (NCBI taxonomy): Bacteria > bacterium. The sequence continues at coordinate 18,929 of DATGJN010000031.1, read as the reverse complement.
TTGTGCACGCGTTCCCCGCGAGGACGAGTCGCATTCACCACGTCGGCGAGAATGGTCGAATTGGGTGATATCGGCGTGATTTCCGGAGGCGATCTGCCCGCCCACAAGGCACGACTGCTGCTGATGGCGGCACTCGCGCAAACGAGTGACGAGAACAGCGTTCGAACGATCTTTTCGAACGTCGCGCCGTAGACGCAAGAACTCGTCCCATGCCCTGGGGGTGAAAAACGTCCCCAAGCGCAGCCTGTGGTCTCAGACCTGCCTTAGCTCTCAAGATAATGGGCCTGATTTTCTCTCCTGGAGCCCCTGGTGGAAGGAGTGGTGGATTTTTGGGGCCCACCAGTTTGCGAGGAGGGAATCCGCCTTGGATGAGCTACCCGGGGTGGGGGATCGGGTTCATCCGTGGAGGGCCGCGGCTGCGGGAGCGGCACGCCGGCGACCGGACCGAGCGCGGCGATTCGAGCCCACCGTCCGCGATCGCGTACCGCGCGGGACCGGTGCTGCCGCCGTGAATGATGCTGCTGAGATCAAGGTATGGGTGGAGCTGCGGCTCGGAGAAATCCTGACGGAGACCGTGAAGCATGGCGGACACAACAAGAAAGCAGAGTCGGGCCACACGACTCTGCCCAAGGACATCTCTCGTGACCAGTCATCGACTTGGCAGAGACTTGCGTCGGTTGGGGAGCGCGAAGTCGGACGGCGCCGAAGCGGACGGGCGAGGATGGTGCGGTAGGTATCCAGATACCGGGTCAAAGGTTCGACGCGGAAATCCTCGCCCGCCACGGCGAGCAGACGGGGCAAGGCGGGTATCGTAGCAGCGATCCGTGAACCCGGCGGGCCACGTTCACCCGTCCAGCGGGGCTGATAGGCTGCGGTTAGGCTGTACACGGCGGTTCAGGCGAACCGGCGATCGCGCGCAAACCCTTGAAAACATTGGTGGAGACGACGGGATTCGAACCCGTGACCCCCTGCTTGCAAAGCAAGCCGCATCCCCCTCTTCTCCGGACCGTATCTGACGCGGCCTGCCGACGCGCGACCCCTTGCTTCGCACAATCCACCTCCTCTCTCCATCTATTTAAGACAGGCGCGGTTTCGTCCAGTTGGTGAGAGTTCCCTTCAAATGGATGGGACGTCCCCCGAGGTTCGGCCTCGAAAGGTCAGCAGGAGATTTTCCGCCCAGGTGGTAGTAAGGTCGGGACAAAACAGCCTCGACGGTGTTGCCGCAGCCAGGGCGTTCACCGGAGGTCGCTCAACGCGGATCGGGAGAGAAGGCCCGCGCGAGTACGGCTGGACCCGACGAAAAGGCTGATAGTCGGGACCGTTCAACGGGACGCATTTAGGAGCAGGCTTCACCGGAGGGGTCAACGGAGTTGGCCCGGTGTCACCGGAGGCGGCTCCGTGCGGTAGCCAGCGCGGACTGAGGGTCTCTTGATGGGGCGCCACCCCGTCAAGGGGCCTTTTTGCTTTCTTGGGGTTCTGCACAAGCGCAAAAGGAGGGTGAGCCGATGAATCACGACGACTCCGCGCAAGGCACCGCTGAACAGGAGGCAACCCCACAGGAGATCACGCGGGCCGCACAGTTTGCGGAGGAGACCCGAAAAGCAACGGTGCTGTTCCATGACCCCGACGATCTCGGCTATGCGGTATGTCCACTCGGCGAACGCACCTCGGCAAACTACGCGATCACGTCTACGGCGTTCGAACGCTGGCTCGTATCGCGGTACCTGGACCTCTACAAAGTCGTGCCGAGTGAAGCCGAGGTACGCAGAGTCGTGCGCCTCTGCGACGCCCTCGCACTTCACCAAGGCCCGCGCAAACAGGTGCACCTGCGGATCGCGGAAACACCGCGCGCAATCTATCTCGACCTCTGCGATAAGCGGTGGCGGGCGGTCAAAATCGAAGCAACTGGATGGCGTGTCGTCACTTTGCCGAGGGTGCACTTCCGCCGTGCGCAGGGTATGTTGCCGCTGCCCGTACCGAGGCGGGGCGGTGATTTAACCGACCTACGGCGGCTCCTCAACTTCACACAGCCACACGAATGGACCCTCGCCATGTCCTGGGAGTTCGCCACCGTACAGAACCACGCGTCGTTCCCCGTGCTCTGTCTCCACGGCGAACCAGGTAGCGGCAAGACAACGGCAGGCCTCATGCTTCGAAACCTCGTCGATCCCAACACCGCTCAACTAGCGGCGCCGCCGACAACAACGCGGGATGTGATGATTCGGGCGCACAACGCCTGGATCGTCGGCTGGGACAACCTCAGCGAGATCTCCGTGAAACTCTCCGACACGATCTGCCGGCTTGCGACCGGCGCCGGTTTTGCGAAGCGGCGGCTATACACAGATACCGATGAAACCGTATTTACCTACCGCCGGCCAGTGCTGCTCACCTCGATTACGGACGTGGCGACACGCGGCGACTTGCTCGACCGGGCGATCATGCTGCACCTCGCGACGATTCCGAAAGAGCAGCGCCGCAGCGAGTCCGAGTTACTGGACCAATATCGGACACTCCGCCCCGCGCTGCTAGGCGCGATGTTGACGGTGATCGCGGGTGCGCTGCGCGATCTCCCCGACATTCGACTCGACGAACTGCCTCGCATGGCCGACTACTTCCGCTGGGTGATCGCCGCCGCGCGGAGCATGGGGTGGACCCGTGAGGCAGTTACGGACGCCGAGACAAAAAACCGCGCGGAGATTAATGCGATGGCCCTGGAAGCGTCGATCCTTACATCACCCCTCGTCACGCTCCTCGAACAAGCCGAGCGCGGCGCGTATAAGGGGCAGACCCGTGGATTGCGCACGGACAATCAGGGCGTTCTCTTCTGCCCTGCCACCCTGCTGCGCGATACGCTTCGCAAGATGGTCGACGAGGCCGACCGCAGTCATAAGGTCCTGAAGTCGCTCCGCGCAATGCACGACGAGATCGTGCGGATCCAAGGCAACCTCCGCAAGATTGGTGTCATCGTCGAGCGCAATCGCACGTCGAAGGAGCGCGGGTATCGCATCCGGCGCGGGCGATCAGCGTGACGCTTGTGACGCTTGTGACACATGGGTTCGCCACGAGAAGTTGTGCCGCGAAAGACTATCGGCCCGTTAAGGTCCCGCGCACAGCAGTGTCACAAGTGTCACAACCGTCATGGGCGGAAGTGCCACGTGGCAGTCTGACGACCGCTCGATCAGCGGACCGGCGCAGGGGGCATCAGCAGTTTCAAAACAAAGCCTAGCGGTGTGGTACAATCACGCCCGCACACCGCTCGGGGAGGATAACATGGGCGCGAATGTCAACAATCGTTCATTCCAGATCTCATCCGTGATCCTATTCGTGGGTTTCATTTTAACGGCACTCAGGAACTGGGATACGGGGTGGATCATTGCGGCCGCTACGCTTGTTCTCGCCGTGATCGCCTATACGCAACTTCGGGGGCTGCAAAACACGGCAACGGGGGATTTCGTGTTCCGCTTCAACGAGGCGTTCTACTTCTCGGACAAGGACAAGAAGCAAAACCAACAACTGATCGAGGCGTTAGACAAGACGCCGCCTGACGCGATCTTCGCCCAAGACGCCATCGGGCACACCTCTCCGCACGACCGCGCGTTTTGGGATGCTGTCACCGCCTTTCGCCGAAAGGAACACGCGGAAGGCGACGGCAAGTTCGACGCCTACCATGTCGATAGTTACCTTGGGTATCTTGACGCGCTCGGCACGTACTGGCAGGAGGGAATGCTGGACTTCGACGTGATCTCGGACGTGTTCGGTCATTACGCGCTCATTGCGTTCCGAAATGGCGAGATCACCGCGTATGTTGATTGGTGCCGAGCCGAGTACCAGAATACGGAGTACTATCGCCCCGCCCAAGATTTCTATGACGAGGATAAGAGAGTGTCCGAGAAGCACAAGCCCTCCTAAGCGGTGGGTGTAGACGATCACCGAGATGACTCGTTTCTCGCCGCGCACGTCAGCCGCTGCGCTCACCGCTATGCTCGTCGCGGAGCCTCCAAATCTGATGCAGACTCCGCTTGAATATTGACGGAATCGAGCGGTTTTCACCACAAGTTATGCTTGTATATTCACCAAGCGCCGGGGAGCGTCACGGCGCGGCTTGCATGCGCTTGTACGATTCGCACCACGGCGTCTGCTTCGCGGGCGGCAGATTCCCGTTCCCTTGGTACAGACAACTTAGAGAACGATCACCGCGATGCTACAGAGAACACACACTCTCGTGGAACAGCAAGAGCGCTCCGGTCGATTCCGCACGGGTTCCTGTCGGGATTCCAGCGCCCACGCTCTCGACATGCAATCCACACCCCTCGGGGAAACCTTTTAATGGATGGACTCAAATCGAAGAGCCCCTCAGATCGCTCCGAGAGGCTTCGACTATGGCGACTCTTGCGATTTTGGAGAGGGTTTGAACCGCGAATCTCCGAACGCTTACGCTGTCTCCGTTACGCTCAAGAGTTGCCGCACCGAGTTATGCCGCCATGCTCCGTTCTGTCGCGTCGGCACGTTCTGTTCCCTGAGATAGTTCGCGATCTGCCAGAGGGTGCGACCTTCCGCCCGCTGCCGTTTGACCTCGGCGATGATTGCGAGTTCTTCAGGGATCGGTACCAGCCGGTGATCGACCATCTTGAACCCGAACGGCGGTCTCCCGACAGGTTCGCCGCGTGATTTCTTGTGCTGCAAGGCTTGACTGGTCCGCTCGCTGATGAGGTTCCGCTCCAACTCCGCAAACGCGGCACTGATCGTGAGGAACATCCGGCCCATCGCCGACGCCGTATTGAGCGTCATCCCGCCCATATCGACCAGGTGTAGCGCGATTCCGGCAGTATCCCACTCCTTCGTCTGGGTGAGACAGTCGGCGGCGTCTCTGAACAGCCGATCCAACTTGAGTGCGACAACGTGTCGGACGTCCTGTTCCCAAAGCGCCGCGAGCACTTGCTTCCCGCCAGGACGATCCTTGAGCGGAATCGATGCCGAGACGCCCTCTTCGCGGATGATCACAACCAGTTCGAGGTTCATCATCGCGGCATAGGCTTCGATGCGCGCCGTTTGGACATCGAGACTGATCCCGTCGTTGGTTTGATCGGCAGTAGAGACTCTTACATAGCCTATCGCTCTCATGCCTCGCTCCCCCTTGTCCGTTCTGCTGCTACTTCACACACTACGCCATCTGCTGAGATGGTCAAGAAGCGAACGGTTGTCGTCCATCTTGCCTACCAGTAGGCACGAAAACGAACGCTGCGCTGCCTCAAAACGGGAGGATACCTTCTTCCTCGTCCCGCCTCTCAGGATCGCTCCTAGGGCATCCTAGGCCCCATCCTGGGGCTGCTGTACGCGAGTCGGAAGCACTGTCGCACACCACAGCGATGAAGTGATCGCGGGCGGTGATCTCAGTTCCTTGGTGAGAGACCACGTCGAGTAGAGACGATGAGACGGAGGGTGCCGGGGGGGTGTCTGACTTTTCAGGATGCGGCGAGGGGGCTGGCTGCTCCCATAGTCCATTCAACTTACGAGCAAAATCGTAAAACCATTTGTTGTGTGTGTATCGTTCTCGTCTCACCAAGAAGAGCGGGAATCAGCCCGCCCGCGACACGCCTTGCGGCTTTTCGGATCTCCACTCGATCACGAGCGCTTCCGGGTTGCTCGAACCGAACTGTCTCAGCCAGTTGCGAACGACGGGCGGCCACTCGGTCGTTAGTTCGCTGACAAGTCTTCCGACATGGTACACTTCGCCGCGACGACCTGGAACCTGGATGCGTCCGTGTGGTGTTGGTATTTGGTTGCTCAGAAACCACTCCTGCACACCCTCCTCAAGAGGCATTTGGTTTTCATCACGATACAGCATCACGGGCGCGCGCGGTGGCATCATTGTCGTCATATCCCGATCCTCCCTCGTCAAGCCTAGTGTCGCTTCCGCCGTTTCGCCACCCAGGGCACCTCGAACACAGATTCCCAGGGCTCCAGAATCGTTGGCATCATTGCTTTGCGTTCGAGCAAGAGTTCGGCGTATTTGTTGTTGACGCGGACCACCGCGTTGATGGCTAACCGCAGGTCGCGGAAGGTCGGGGAGGTCGGCGGAGGCGTGCCGTGATGGGCCACGTACGCATTTGCCCAATTCACAATCTTCTGCGTCCTGTCTCGAAGGTATCGCTGGTCATCGAGAACAGTCTGCTTGGTCAGGTGCGGGTTTTTCCGCCCCGCAATCCGGTCAAAGGTTTTTTCGGCGACATCGCGCAGGTCTGGATTCCACTCAGAGACGAACCAGACGCGCGTGATTTCCGACGAACGATCTTGTATCGCGATCAGCAAGCGCATCAGCGACCGCGTGCCGCGCGTCGTATCTACCATGCGCCGGACCGCGATTGCTCCCCACGTCGCATGTACATGCCGGAGCGTGCTGTGCACAACCTCGCCATACCGGGTTAACAGGTGCGTTTTCGCGCGCTTCTTCCCAACCAACTGAATCATGCGCCGAAGCACCGTGCCGGTCACGAAGAGATTGAGGAGTTCGCGATCACGCATCTCACGATGGTATGCCTTCCACTCCAGAACACGTTGAGGTGTTGATGATCCGGATGGTGCGCTCACGGGCGAATCAACTTCCCGCCCAGAGTGTGCGCCGCGTTCGTCGTCAGCAGCAAGACCCCGACGCCAGCGATCACGAGGACGACCACCATCCGTGGGGTCATCGTGATCGAGAACGAGTGCGACGCACTCTGCATCGCGACCTGTACGGAAGGCGTGGTGATGGAGTAGGATGGCGTCACGATCTGCGCGGCTACGTCCTGGTTAACGTTGACGAAGACGGTGCTCGGATCGGCCGTGTGTGACTTCGAGGACGTGATCGCGGGATTGTCGGACCGACAGTCGCCCGTCACCGCGCACCCGACATCCTCGCCGCTGGTCGGCTCAAACACGGTCGGGAGAGTCACCGTGGCACCCGCAATCACGACGGTGCCGACAACGAACGCCCGACGCAACCCCGTGACCCGTTCCGCTATCGATTTGTCCACTTTATCCACAGTTTATAAGAACACTAGTACCATGTCCAGCGCCTGAACGAGCCGGTTGAAGGAGCAATCGACGGGAATGTGGAATGTCACTCGACGGTGTGGGGTATTGGATAATCCCTGAGCGATAGATAGAGTTTTGCCGTGCTCACATAATAGGCCGGTGTTGAGTTCTTGAGCGCCTGCGCGTCCGAGTCTCTAAGCCGCCAGCGAGGGAGGGTAGTGATGGCCGATAGGATTGATTGGGAAGGCGCGTCTGGGAAGAAGTACGGCTATTGGATCTATCTGATCGGGAGTGACTTCAAGGACCAACCAGGTAACTACATCTACGCGAAGCAGACGAGGCCGGGCTGGTGGGCAGCAATCTACATTGGTCAAACGTCTAGCCTGCAAGATCGGCTCGCGGATCACGAACGGGAGGCTTGTGCGAAACGCAACGGTGCAACGCACATCCACGCCCACACATCCGGCGACGAGAACACGAGACGCGCTGAAGAAAACGATCTGATCGAAAAGTGGGACCCTGTGTGTAACCGTCAGTGATCGCTGGACTGACCCCAGACGGTGATCCTTGAGTAAATCCACCGAGCGCAGGCGGCCAGGCATTCTAATCACCGGGGCGTGCGCGCTTGCACTTACCCTACTCGTTCAGGTGTCCGGATTCTTCGGGCACCGACACCGCGAACTGCCGCACGTCGACCATCACCCTGCGATCAAACGCGTATTGGCGATTCCCGGGATTCTCCGAGCGCGATGGGAGAAGGTTTTTGCTGCCCGTCTTCCGCTACTGGGGCGGTTGTTCGTGAAGGCGCAGAAGGAACTAGAGAGTGGTCTATCGTTCGCAGGCAAGTTGGCCAGGAAGGTGATCCGGCGCGATCCTGGCTCGTAGACGTTTCGCGGCGTTCGACCCCGACGGCGCGCTGTTGGACGATGTGGTCACTCCGGTTTGTCCGGCGGGTCGGCATCCGCTGCGCTACCGCTCGGGGGGACCACCTCTTCAGGGCGCGTGAGTTCGCGCTTCTCTCGTCCCTTCCGCGCGAGAATCACCTGTCTCGCGGCCTCAGTTAACCGGCTCACCTCAACCGGCGACAGCGCCTCAACCGGGCCGGTGATCCCCTGTCGCTTGAGCCAGGCCATCGCCCGTGCTTTCGTGTCGCCCTTCGCGCTTGATGCGCCCGAAACGAAGGTCAAGAAGTCTTCGATTTTCAAATAGCCACCTTCCGCCGAGCGCAGGAAGCCGGGGAAATCGCGGGGGGCGTGTTCCTGTTCGGACACGACAGTCACACCTTTCGGGAGATCGCAGAATCGCCAGCGCCAACGTCTTCCCCCAACGTCTTCCCATTGTTCGGTGTTGGGGTCCTGCCGAACAAACGCCCAGTTAAGTGTGCGCGCGGGTTGAGCGCATAACTTGCCGCACGAGATCTCATTTGAGGCCCGTCCGATAGTCTAGCCAGGAGTCCCTGCGGGTATAGGGAAGCAATGTGAGAAGTGCGCTGAAGAGGGGGAGACTATGCGCCGTACGGTCTCCGGATGTATTGCCGTACTGTTTCTTGCCTCGGGATGTCTGCTGTCGATTCCGACTGCGAAGGCGCAAGATGTAGAAGTAGTCGTCGCGAATGCCAAATCTAGCGTGGCCGTGATCCTTGCAAAAGGGCCTAAGGGCGTGTTTTCAGGCACCGGATTTTTCATTGGCAATGGACTAGTGCTAACGGCTAATCACGTGGTGCAAGGAGCGACACAAATCGCTCTGAAATTTCCCGAGTATCCAGCAGTACAGGCGCGACTTGTGCGAAGCAGTCAAGCGAATGATGTCGCGGTTTTGAGCATACCTAACCTACCGGTACGTCCTCTGTCGCTCGGTGACATTAACAGAACGCACGAGGGCGAAACGGTTGTTGTTATTGGATTTCCGCGTATCGAAGATTTGGGCACGGCAACTGCGACGGTTACGGTGGGCATTGTTAGCGCGATCCGAGCGAACCTCCTGCAGATTCAGGCTCCGGTGAGTCCTGGGAACAGCGGCGGGCCGGTATTCAATCTTCAGGGAGATGTGATCGGTATTGTGCGCGGCACACTGCGCGGTGAACAACAGGGCATTAACTTCGCCGCTGCAATAAACTCCGCTCGCTTACTCCTTGGGGGCACTGCTCTTGCGCCCCTTCCTGCTGCGTCTTCACCAATCCCGCCTCCGCCGATTCCGCCTTCACCGAACTTGCCGCAACCCACCGTTCCCACGGGATCGCCCGCCTGGTCTGGAACATGGAAGAGTGCGGTAACCGGCAGGAGCGGAGTCTTTGTTGCGAATTTCATCGTGACGAATGAAGAGGTATATGGTGGGCGAACAGTTACAGGAAGTATGGGAATGGGCGGATGCTTTGGGAATCTTTCAATATCGGGTACGGACTCGACAGGCATAGGTTACGGTCAACCACATGACATCGTGAGCGGTATTGCACAAGGGAATGGGGGCAGTGTCGTCGCCACATTCAAGTTCTCCATTTTCTCGCAGGCCACGATGGTGGGATCCTACAATATGACAGGAGCCGGTACTCCTTGCGATGGCGATCACGGGAGCATCCTTGCGACTTTTAGGTGACTACGAATCTTCCGAGAGTAGGATTGCGTAGCGTCGATTGTGACGGGACGCTGGCGGCGCGACGACGGACACGGAAATCTACCGCAAGCAACTGCGGACAAGAGTCATCAGTGGACTGAGGTGCCCCGAGAGTGTCAAGTTGCCGAGTGCGTCCGCACGGTTTTGGCCATGATGAACCGCGGGGGCCCGCGAGAACGCCGATGCGACCTCCGAAAACTCACCTAGCACCACCCGTCAGAATCGCTTCTGAGGCGTCTGCGTGTCCCGTAGAGGCCGGGGTCCCCGTGGGGAGGTGACGAAACCGCCCCGAAAAGTGCCGTTTCAACCAATCTACTCGAGACATCGTGAGCAACCTCTTATTTTCCCAGGGTTTGCGAAGGTCACGCTGTTAGTACCGGCCAGTCTTTCTAAGTTCCGCGAGAAGTGCCCCCTTGAGCACCGCTCTCGCGGCACGATCCATGTCGTTCAACGAAAAGTGTTCGGGCGGCGTGCCTGCGGCGAGGAGCGCCGCTGTCTTCTCGGCTTCAACCCGTGTCGCGTCCCCCTGCTTCCGTTGATGACGAGACTTCACGATGCCGCCCGGCTTCGAGAGCATCACACTCGCCCGCCGGTTCTCTCGCTCCGAGTCGGCCAAAAACTGCGCTTTGTACGCTCGATACTCGTTGGGACTCATTGCCTTCACGTCCTTGATGTCCATCAGCGCTCCTCCTGTGCCATCTTGGCCTTGAGCGCCGCAATGCGCGCATACGACCGCTCCTTCTTAGCAGCGGCACGTCGGGCATGCTCTCGCTCGATGATCGCCGCGTCTTCCAGCAGTTGAGCGTCTCGCTGGTCGCGTGCTCGCAAGCGTCTTGCCTCTTCGACCGGATATCCCGCAGCGATTACCCTACGGTATCGAGCGCCGCAGTTGTTACAGACCAGCGCGCACAATGCGGCGTCTTCGACCGCCTCGACCGGGACGTTGGTGCCCCTGAGCGCCTGCACGTCGAGCGGATCGAAAATGTGCTGACCCATTTCGTACGATCTGACGCCACCGGTCGGTATTGCGCAACGGATGGGCGCTGGAACACGCCAAATCGGGGTGCGATGATCCACAGTGCACGTCTCCGGATCAAGATCGTGCAGACTGCGGCACGCCGAACACCACCAGTAGCAGTCTTGCTCGCTCTGTTTCACGACGGGCACAGTGGCGGTCCCGAAGAGAGCGACAAGGCTATCGGACAGCACTTCGCCCGCCTTGAACGAACGGACTCGTCCGTGGTCGCCGAACACGTAACTAAAGTTGTCGAGGGCAACGTACAGGGTCTCCATCGCCATATCACCTCTTTGTCTCAATGTTCCGCCGCGACCGCGATCATGACGCACCGACCAAATGCCGAGTGAGTTCGCGCACCTTCCAGTGCCGGAGCGCAAGACAAAGTTGAGCATTGTACCCCTCGACTCGAAACGGTTGCCCGTGCTCCGCGAACGCATCGAGCCGAGCGATCCACCGCTTGCGTCCGTTGCGCGTCACGACAATGACCCATTCCGCGCCGAGATCGCGTGCGTCACTGATCGTCTCAACATCGAACGCAAAGCCCGCCTCCATCACGAGCGGTGGCCCGAACACATGCCGCATGTCGCCGAGCCGCTCCAAGTAGACCTCGCGGTGCTTGTTCATCTTGACGATCCCGGCAACACGCCCTTCGATGGTGTAAAGTGTTGTCGGGAACCCCCGCGCGACAGGAACACGAAGCCGACCTCCCGAAACGCTCATCTGCAACACCGTCCGTCCCGATCACCGAGGCACCCGCCGCCAAGCAGTGGTCCTCGGTGGTCGTGTGTTTTGCGCCTTACGTTGCCGCCGTGATTGCGCCGCTTACAGATAGAGTTGGTCCTGCGACGCTCACCGTCGTGATCGTCGGGTGCACGTCACCGTTGACCAAGTAGGGAAACTTGAGCGTGACCGTCCCGCCCGACGCAGAGGCCGTGATCCCCTTCGCGCCGAGTCCCGTATCGTTGGAGAGTGCCGACGCCACCGCTGTCGCAACAGCCGCCGAGTTGGCTTCACTCCCGAGGCAGACGTACGAGACCACGCGCTTGCTAATAGTCGGGTGCGTCACCGTGACTTCAAGAATGTGGCCCGCTGTGACCGTTGCACCCGAAATCGTGAACTGGGCTTGGATCATCTCGTCACCTCGCTCCAATGACGGACTCGTTCAAAGGCGCGAACCGCCTTCTCCCCGGCTTCACGGGTAGCCGACGGTGTTGTCGCCGGAACACCTCCAACGCCTCGGGCGTGAAGAGCCGATCCCCTCTCGGCCTCGCGATGATGCAGGGGACGTGTCCTTGGTCTACGAGGGTCTTGAGCGTGTCGATTGAACACCCAAGGGACTTGGCCGCTGCCGTGAGCGTCAACAACTCCATGACTTCCATCGTCGCCTCCCCTGCAAGAGTGCCCTTACTCTAAATATACGGTCGGGCACCACGGCCAATCGTGAAAGGCAACGTTGGAGGGAAAGTCAAAACGGAGATTTGAGTCTAGGTTACCGATTCAACCTGCGCCAAAACCTTATCCAGTTAGGCGACGTGCCGCTCGCGATACGCGCGCATCCGGCAGGCTGTAGAGCAGTAGGACTCCATGCGCTTGCGGGGTGAACGGGTTTCGCAGCCCCTCACGGGTTTGCCCGATAGTAGTCTGCGAAAAAGGACTCTAACAGTGTATCGAGTTCTTCCCGAACCTGAGTTGACGCTTCATCGCGCGGTCCAGTGAGCAGGGCGCCATTCTCCCACACCGATGCCAAAGCGAATGCATGCGTTGAGGGCGCTTGGCCTATGTGATCCTCTCCGATTCTAAGATCCACGGGTCGATACAGTTCCAATGATAGGATCGCTGCAAATGAGTAGCCTTGAGACAGCATAGTTAGGTGGACATACAGATACGGTTCAGCGGTGTTGTCGTATTTCAGGACTGGTGCTTTGCTCTTGAGAGCGACGAAAGTCTGATTCATCAACATCTCGTGCGTGATCCCCAAATCTTGAGCATCCTTGTCCAATGCCTCAATCAGTATATCTACACTTCTAAGCCCCCGCAGGTAGGCCGGAAGGCTTGCCTGTGCCGGGACCGTCAAGAATAGCGATAAGACAGCAAACCCTAGGATGCGTAGCGACCGTGCCAATCTCATGATCGGCCCCCGACTACAGCGGCATTCTAGTTAACGACAAACGATGTTCGCACCCGCGTAATGTTATTGCTTCCGCACTCGATCACAATAGGCCACTCACCAGGAGTCGTACGTGTGCCGACCATCCACGTCCAGGTCACCATTCCGTGCGCATCTGCGACCGTCGGCACTAGTCCCGCCGCCTTACTGGGTCCGCTCTTGTAGATCACGGCGATGGAACAAGAGGTTTGCGGGCTTGTCTGAACGGTGACCATGCCGATGCTTCCGTGTGCCACCGGCGACCGAACCGAAATGATCTTGACCGGAGGAAAGCCCGATTGAGCGACCGCTGGGAGCGCGGTCGCTAGAATAAGACATACGGCGAGCGCCACGTTCTGAAGGCGTCTCATCTTGCCCCTCCCCTCTTGGCACCATCCTGCGTTTACGTTCTATGCCCCGACCGAAAAGCATTCAGCGCCTCCCTTGTAGACGAGACCGTCACGGCAACACTCGGCAATCTCGGGCCTTGACGAAAAATGTTTCTCAAGGATACGATTGCGGCAAGGCGGCTTCGTCCGCAGGGGATCGCACCCCGCTCGCAAGAGCAACCGAGTTAGACCCTCAAGACCATCGGGGGCCATCGGGACGCAACAACGTCTCGATGGTCCTTTGCTTTTTTTCGAGGAGGAGGTGGACGGACATGACCGGCAAGGCGCGCACCGCCGACGAGCGGCTGATTCCAAACAAGGCGCTGTTGTCCTTTCCCGAGATCAAGCACTTGTTTCCAGACCCAAGTCTGAGCGGCAAATACAAGCGATTTCAGCAGTTGCCGCCGACGGTGCGGGTGAGGATGGGCAAGCGGCACTTTGCCCGACGCACGGCGCTGCTGCGGTGGCTGCGCGGCGACCTCAGCGACGGAGGAACGCAGAACTAGCCACTTTAGACAGCCGTCGGCCCGAGGCGGGGAACCTTGGGGGCCGAGGCGACAGGAGGGATTACAAGTGTATAGTACCTCATCGACGCGGATTCTTCCTATCACACCTGGAACAACTTTGACCACGGTCGAACAGCACGGCGCGGTGCTACACAACCATTACGGCATCGCGATCATCCCGACGATCCCCGGCACGAAGCATCCGGTCGTGAAGTGGGAAAAGGAGTACGGCTGGCAGACGAAGCCGCAGACCGTTGACCAGTTCAACGAGATGCGTCGCCGCTTCCCGCGCATGACGTTCTCGACCGCATGTGGCGAGGGATCGGCGTTCCTCGCGAGCGTGGAGACCGACTGTCGGAAGGGCGAAGAGCACCTCGACAAGATCATGCACGAGCAGCACCTTCGTCCCCTCACCGAAACGCTGCAAGGGCGTCGAGGCAATCACCGCGTCATTCAAATGGACGGACCCTATCGCGGACAGAACATCGGCTCCTTCGTCGATGCGGAGGGCAAGCGTCATCACCTCATCGAGATCAAAGGCCAGGGGCAACTTCTCGCGTTGTCGGGAAAGACGCTGCTGACTCCGCGTCTGGTCTATGCCGCACCCGATGAGTGGAATGCGTTGCTTCGTAATCCATCAAAGAAAAATGAACACGCTCAGAGAGCGGCGATCTCTCAACTTAGGAGGTTTCCCCTGAAAGGGGAGATCGGGCACCCCCTCTCTCAACTAGGGAGGTTTTCTCCTGATGACCTCAGAGAGATACCTGCTGACGAGAGAGTTCGGTATATCTGGTCACATGAAGAGGTGCGGGAACGCTACGCCGAGAGCGTTGGGATCACCTACGGCCAATGTATGCGGTGTCCCATCCACGAGGAGTGGCATCCCTCTGTCTCGTTCTCCTACGCAGAAGGTGGTCTCGTGTGGATGAATGACTGGCACGAACGCGGGAGACGGCGCGGCATCACCGTCGGCGAATATGACGTGTACCGGCGCACCGGCATCGCTGTCCACCTCCCTCGCGTGTCGCAAGCCGTGCTGAACATCCGAGTGCTCGTGGACCTCGGGGTACTCGAACCCGCCGACATCCCGCTGGCGCGGTGTCTGCCGACCGACGTCCCACCGTACATCGGGACCGCGCTCGAAGGGTTCCGTTTTCTTCAGGCGTGCAAGTGGGCGATCTATCCGCCGTCGGGGTCAACCTACACGCGCCGGTTCATTCAGTGGTGGACCGGATTGAGCGAATGGCGGGCGCGGACGGCGTGGGAATATCTGACCGAGCACAAGTACCTGGTGCAGATTGACGTCGATCCCGAAGGCAACCCGGTCTACATTCACGCGCAGGACGGGCACTAAGGCGGATATCTCCTATGAGGGACTTTTTCACAACTCTGGGAGGGATACTCACATGGCAACAGATCGCAGGAGCGACAGGAGCGCGGCTCGTCAGGAGCCAGGCAAGCGGCTCAACACGAGCACCGCGAAGCCCAAGATGGACGGGGTTGGGAGCGGCAACGTCGTCGTGAACCGCACGGCGGCACAACACGGCTCCCGTCAAGAGAGGAGCGCCGCCGTTCACGCGGACGAGATGGATTTCTGCGGCGGGCCGTCGGAGACGAAGTGATGGCGACGAGACGCGGCAAGACCCGACTTCCGAACGAAGCGACCACACCACTTTGGGATCGGCGCGCGAGTAATGAGCAGGGAATGGAACGTGCCGACAGGCGAGCCGCACAAGCCATGACAGATGCGAGCGGCAACGGCGGCAAGATGGCCGCGAAAGGTCCCGCAGGCACACGGAGCGCGGTCGATGGAGGCGTTGAACCCAAATGAGCACCGAGGCTATCGCGACCGACTTCACCGTGGAGCGATCCATCTACCTGTCGAACCGGATGCGCCTGTTGACGCAGTTTCCACCGGCCTCGTATGTCCTCGTGGCGCATGGTCGCTTGTTCGGCCTCTTCCCAAGTGTCGCCGATGCTGACGAACATGCCGTGGGTCAGCGATGCACCGCGTGGCTGGTGAAGCAACTGGGCGATACGGCGTTCGAGCACGAAGGGCACAACCCGTAGCGCAGCGGCAAGCCGATTCCCGGCGGCGGCGGCTCAACACGGCCCGAGTCTCCCATAGGTTCGTCCGGCACCGCCGCCGGGAAGACCCGAGACCGCGCGTTCCTGCCCGTGCGGTGCGGGGACCCGACACCCGTTGGAACTCCTGCCCAGCGGGTGTTCGGGTGTCTGAAAGGAGCGATTCGTGCCACTCGATAGGCTTGACCTACATCGCGCTTATGCGGAACCGGACGAACATCCCATCCCCGCTGATTTGCGGACGCTTCCTCCCATTCCAAGTGAGCCGCTTTCGAACGACGTGTCCGCCGACGTCTTGATCCAGATACTCGACATTGCGCTGCTGTGCGCGGTCGATGATACGTGCTGGTGGACGGGATTAGGAAGCCTCGCCGAACTCTCGAAACTTGTCGCGATTCCCGACGCGCTGTCGGCGGTGTGGGAAGACGTACCAGCGGTATCTCGGGCTGCGGATTTGTGCTTGCGGCTCACCTCGTGCCATCTCCGGTTGACCGGGAACGCGCCCAACACGATGAACTACATATCGGAATGGATCAGGAAACCGCGTACGGTCGGATCACTCGCAACCCTTCTGCTGGCAGAGATTCACGACGTCATCGAGGCGCGGACGGCTCCCGACGCGAGCGAGGTATGGAGGCGTCGGAAGAGGTACAAACCGCGCAGAACACCCGCGTCGTTTTCGAAACTGGTCGGTCGCGACGTCGCTGAGGCGCTCTTAGAGCACATGGACGACGCGCTGTAGCCTTCCGTCCATTCGTTACCGAAAACCTGCCCGTAGGCGCACGCAAGATCGAACCCCGCAGGTAGACAGCGCCCCGCCCCGATCCCCAGGTCTACGGGCAACGTCGCGTGGCTCAGGGCAGGCGCACTAGGGCGCATCGACGAATCAAGCGCCACGAGGGGGGCATCTGCATGCGGCGATTGGTCAGCCTGCTTGTGCTGGTGACTTGCTGCGCGGTGCCTGCGGGCGCGCAAACTCAATGGCTCATCATCCCCGGGAAGTCCTGGGGACCGATTGTCCTCGGGGAAACGCAGGAGCAGGTCCGTACAGTCCTCGGCGCTCCCCAACGTCAGGACGAGGGACAGATTGCGAGTGATTGGTACTACGCGAACGCAACCTTGGTGTTCAATCGGCGCGTGTCAACAAACCCGACCGACGTGTTCCAACTCTGGAGCATTGACATTGGGGATCGAAGCGCGGTGACGCGAGAAGGCGTCAAGATCGGCACTCCCCTTAGCCTCGTCCTGCGGACCTACGGCGATACGGCTGACAACACTAGGCTAGGGTCCGTGAGAGACTGCCTGGATGTGCTCATTCACGCCGACCGCAGCCGAGGCCAACCGAACTACGCATCCACGGTCACCCGGCTCAACTATCTGGATCGCGGGATCACGTTCGACCTGCTTGCATCTCGCACCGGCGAGCCGACGGTGGTTAACATCGGGGTGAGACCAGCCGGAGAGTGTCGTCCGTTGTTCTAGCGTCTTAGATAGGCACAGAAGAGGCCGCGCCGATCATCGACGCAGCCCCCCTTTTGCAAACTCGAACGGCATGTGGATGAAGTCGCGGACGCGACGCTAACTCCCTCAGAACTTCGCGCAATCGTACAGAGCAATATTATTCCCACCAAGTCCTTGCCCCGTCGTCCGGTCGTTCCAGGTCTCCGCAAAGTGTTCGCACACGGCGGATGAAAGGAATACCAAGCCTTGTGGGTGCCAATCGGCTGGGCGAAGACTGGGGTTCAGCATCAACGCATACGCTGTTGAAGGGCGGGAGACTGATTGCCCCTGTGATGCATTGGGCCGTACTGTCCAAGCGATCATCATCAAGAGTATCACCGCGACTATCCAACACACTGGATAGACCACTCGTTTCATTTTCCTCGCCCCCCTGTTGCCGCGTCTGTGCCATCCCCATTCTAGCGAATCCCTGATTCGATTGGTCATCATGGGAACCGCCAAACGAATCCGAGTAAACACATGTACGTCTGGACACGAGGCACGCGGCGCGCTACGTTAAGAGCCAAATGTCGCGGGGCCAAAAACATTGCGTCCACGGGAGGGAGTTGAGCGAACATGCTACTGGAAATGGCCGAGGCCGTAGCCATTGCGTTAGTCGCGTGGCTCAGCCAGGTTGCACTCACGTCGCTGTATCGTCGTCATCGTGAAGGGCTCATCCATTGTTGGCATATGATCCGGTGGACATACTTGCAACCCGATAAACAGCGGCGTGGCGTTGAAGAAATGTGCTGGTATGTGCGGCAGTACCCTGAAGTGCTCGAACGTCTTTGAGTACCACGGCGAGCAAAAAAGAAAGGGCCGCGCCCTGAATCGACGCGGCCCCCCTCTGTCCTCTCGTGACCTCAATCCACTAATCGCATCTTCTCCACCGCCGACGCTTCCTTGTGCGCGGCCTTCAGGTCCGTCGCGACCAGACTGCTGTATCGGAGCGTCGTCTGCAACGAGGAGTGCCCAAGCAACCGCCGTACTTGATCGAGCCCGACGCCGTGCCGCAGCCAGGACGTCGCCGCAAAATGTCGCAGCGCATGCGGCCCGACCTTCCTCGCCAGTTTGGCGCTGATCGAGAGCCGGTGCAGGGTGTGCACCAGATTCCGCTTCTGAATCGGGTTGCCGTTCTTGGCGCAGAACAGCGGGCTCTCGGGGTGCGGATACGGATGCACCGCGAGCCACTGCCGCAGCGCCCGAGCGGTGATCGGCCCGAAGACCACGGGCCGGTCCTTCGCACCCTTGCCGCCTCGGACCAGCGCCGTCCGTGCCGACACGTCCACGTGCTCGATCATGAGGTGTCGGAGTTCGCTCTGCCGTACCCCACTATCGGCGAGGAATAAGACAATGGCCCGCGCCCGCAGACCGATGAACCCGGTCGCCGGGCACCGCTTCAGGAGCGCCGCGACGTCCTCGGGACTCGGCACCGAGGGCAACGTGCGCGGCGTTTTCAACACGAACCCGTCCAGCGGATTCCGTCTCAGCACCCCGAGGGCAAGGCACCACCGCGTAAAGGTCTTCACGGTCCGATAGCATTGATGGAGGCTGTTCGGTGCGAGCCGCCGTTCCCGCAGGCGCGAGAAGAACCGCGTGACGCTCAAGACATCGAGCCGGTGCGTGTCGGGAATCTCTGCCGCGAGCGCGGAGAGCCAGCG
>DATGJN010000030.1 GCA_035295165.1 bacterium | reverse complement strand
GGAGCGTCCGCATCAAGGATATCGCCTGCTAGGCCGAACGCCGGCCACGCTCTTCGCCGGCAGAAAGGCTGGCTAACCTATGCTGCGGGGCTCGCTTGGAGCGCAAAAGTGTCAACACCTCGTCCACACTGGACACGCTAGTCGTCTGATGATTCTTAGGCAGAGCTGGGTGGTATGGTACATCCCCGCGCCAACCTCTGATCATGTCAGTCGGACGCTGGAACCGTCCGTGGTCGGCGTTCGTGACCTTGAGTAGGTGAGGTCGTGCGTTAGCGCAGGCCCTCGGCTGTCAGGTTTCTCACAAACTGCACGCCGACCTGCGATCCTTGACGATAGAAGACGGCAGGGCTGCCCAAAGGAGCCGCAGTTTCCACCCAACTGCCGTGCGGGCCTCCAAGCACAGCGTCGGTCCAGATGTTGACCCATCGCCCGGCGGGCAGATAGACGCGAACGCGGGTCTGGCCCGGATTCAGCACAGGAGCTACGATGAACTCCGACCCGAACATGAACTCCTGTGACAACGCATACGTCACCGGGTCGTCGGGATACTCGAGGAAGAGCGCGCGGACCACTGGATGACCGGTTCGCGCGGCCTCATCGATCACCGCCTTGCGATAAAAGGCGAGCGCGCGATAGATCTTGGTGGCACGTGCGAAGTGCCGCAGTACCGTTTGGTTCGAATCCACCTGAGCGCTGATCGACGGGTTGAGGCCCTCGTGGGTGCGCAGGACGCTTGTGAATGCGCTGAGCTCCACCCACCGCATCAGCAGCTCATCTGAGCGCGCTATTACCGGGATGGTGCGCCCAGCCAGTTTGATGGCGAATGCGTTGAAACCGCCGGTATCGCCGTGCAGGAGGCTGAAGCCGGAGACCCCGCCCGACAGCATACCCACCACCGCGGACTTGATGCCATCGTATGCATCCCACGTCTGGAGCTGGTCGCCCAACCAGAAGAGAGTCGCGTATCCGGGGCTCTGCGTGAAGCCGGAACGATTGAAGAAGACGAAATTGCTCTCGTGGCCGGTCCCGTCGATCGCCTCCCGGTTGACCTGCGACCAGACCTCAGGGAAGTGATTGTGCCACACAACGGGGTCAGCGCCGCCATGCAGCACGGCATCGAACGGGAGGGCTTCGCCGAAGTCCGCCATCCACCCGGACGCGTGGTCACGACCGATCATCTCGCGCGTAATGACCCCCTCGATCCATGCCCGGGCCGCCGGATTGCTGAGGTCGAGCAAACCTGCGTAGAAGGTCGTGTTCTTGATCAAATAGGGTGTGCCGTCGCGTCGCTTGACGAGGTAGCCGGACGCTGCCGCCTCCTTGAACAGCTCGTCGTGGCCGGGAGTGTTCGACAGGAACGGGTTGATGTACAGCAGCATCCTGGCGTGCTGGGCGCGCAGCGCGTCAACCAAGGTGTTCCACCGCGGATACAAGGTGGTGTCGAGCTTCCAATTCCACCAGAGTTGGCTGCCGACGGGAGTGACGTTCCGGCCCGGCCAGTCCTGGATCCAGAACGCCGCAACCGGGACGTCGGCGCGTGTGAGCTCTCGCAACAATGTCAAGGCGCGGTCGGTGCCGCCCTGCACGGAGATGATTGCTCCATCGTACACCCAGTCGGGCAGCGGACGCATCCGACCGGCATACGCCGTGTACTCCTTGATCAGATCGAGCGGCGTCCGACCGTACAACACGCGGCCGGTCATCGCATCGGCATAGAGGGTGATGACAATCCGGTCGGGCACCCGCAGGTCGAAGACACTGTACTCCTTGTTCTCCAGAAACAACGAACGGAGCTGGCTGCTGATGTAGTGCGGCGCGGGGGCCTCGGTGGCATACGGCGTGCCGCCTCCGCCGTGCTGCGTGAGATTCACTAACTGCGTGAAGACCGGGAGCCCGCGCCCGACGCCGTGTTCCTGCACCAGGATGGGCACTTCATGGCCTTTCTGGTCGAAGTACGTGAGCTGCTCCCCGAGTCCAAACACATGCTCATGCGACGGCGACGCATAGCGCAATCTCAGGCGATTGAGCGGCGTTGACGACGCCGCCCCGATCTGCACGTGAAATCGCAGCCCATTCGGCGTTGCCGGTGCGAAGCTCATCTGGTACGTTGTGTGGCACCCCGGCCCGGCGAGGGTGCCGTACACCACGAGCGTGCCGTTTCCCTCGGTGAGCGCGTCGACGGATTGCTGCGCGCAGTCCGCGAGGATCCGATCGTGAATGCTGAAGGACCCTTCGGGCGCCCCGAACTCCCGTACGTCGACCTGCGCCTGGGCCGCGGCGAGGAACGCGACCCCGGGAACGCTCTCCCACAGGGCACGGCTCGGCTCAGCCGCGTGCGTGATGCGCAGGAAGGACTTGCGTGTGCTCGGCGTCACGACGGTGACGAGGAAGTTCCCGACGCGGTGCGTTCCGGTGATGTGAAACGCGATCGGTGGGTTGTCCGGCCTCCGCAGCGGCGTCAGGACTTGCACGATAACGAGTCCGCGCACGATGAGCCCCGCCGCTACAATCAAAGCGGTAAACGCCGCTACCCGTCTCCATCGGATGCGCGTCTTCGACGCGGTGTACGACGCGAACACGCCGAGGCAAAGCCCACTGAGCAGGAACGCAATCGCGCCGCCAGCCGGAGCCATCCCGTATTCTCCTTGATTGGAGTCACACGACTGTGGCCTCGCCGTCCTCCGAACCCAGACGACGACCCGAAATTCGCGTCAGATCGACGATCGATGAGGCTGTCGACGCCCACCGACTGAATTTCTACGGGCGAGCGCCCCTTCCTATGGTGTCCCGGCGTCTGCTCGATCCGGTCACGGCCTGTGGCCGCCCAGAGGTTGCATCCAGCGCGGAGTACGAGCAAGGCCACCACGTGACCTCCTCGAAGGGCGTTGCTCTTGACCTCAGCCAGCACGTGTGGAGCCTCGCGAAGAAGCACGATCATATCCATAGCGAGTGCCAGCACCTAGCGGGTTTCTTCCACGGCCTTCTCGATACTGTGAAACTCGCGAAACATCCCCGCACGCCGCCAGAAACCATTGCCTGGATTCTTGCCTTTATATACCTTGACACGCATATGCTCTGTGGAGTATACGTATTCGAAATCATTGCGGAGCCGAACCGCCGCGCGATATTGAGCCTCCTGGTCTCGTCACAACGGTCGGTTGGAGAGATCGAGCGTCAACTTCATATGCCGCAGCCGACCGTGTCAAAACACGTGCGAGTGCTGCGAGAGGCCGGCTTCGTAGAATCTACGGTGGACGCACAGCGCCGTCTCTACCGACTGAAACCGAGGCGGCCGCACATGAGGAGAGTGTTTTCTCCGGCGCGCTTATCGCCCTGCGCCTTGTCAATCGTGGACGCTACGAGATACGAGCCAACACGCGGTCCCGGAATCGAATCGACGGGTGTACCACGTCTTCGTCCGTGAACGGCCGGAACCACTCACCGAACTCGAGTCGTGGGTCGACCACGCCCGAAAGCGCGAACAGCGTCTTGACCCCGAGGTCGTCATACGCGAGGTCCCACAGCGGCCCGAAGTCGGCCTCGCGTCCGCGGTCCTCGACGGTTGCCTGGGCGAAGTCGAGCAGCGCGTGAAAGGCCAGCTGCTCCCCCACGCACGCCGGCCGGAACGCGCCCCCGTCCCACAGCTTGGCGCTCACGGCGGGAAGACAGGTCAGGAACTGGCGGGATCTCTCCGACTAAGGCGGCTAGCAGGCCGCGCGCCCTAACAACATCTGTGTCCATCGTCTGCCGCAGCTCGCGCAGGTAGCGGTCCACGACGGCTGGTAGCGCGGTGATGTTGGACGGGGTCACGAGTGTGGCGCACTCGAGCGCGGCGACCCGTCGTTCCGTCTCCTCGAGCATCTCGCGGTTGACATTCGTTGCTAGCCCACGCCGGATGGCGACGCGGATGTTCTCAAACTCGACCTGCGCCCGTGCGAGCTCCGCGTCAACTTGTTGAATCACTGAGCGTGTTCCTGGACTCGCGTAGGCGCAGACGCTCCGCCGTCTCTGCCCGCGGCGCCGCGGTCAGGCCCGAACGCGTCGGCCAAAGGCGACACGGATGAACGTCACCAGGATTCGCGTGGCTGCCAACACCGTCCCGCGGACCGTCCCCGACACCTTCGAGGTTCCGCCGACGCGTCGGCGATGCGCGACCGGCACTTCGAGAATCCTGAGGCCGGCGCCGGCCGCCCGCATTTGCATTTCGAGGTTCCACCCGTAGGTCTCCTCGCGCATGGCGAGCCGGTCGAGGGCCTCTCGACGGATGGCACGAAACGGGCACATGTCTGTGTATGCCACCCCGTACAGCCGCCGCAGGAGCCAGCCGGTGGTGCGACCGGCGAGCACCTGCGACAGGCTCATGCTGCCGCGCTCGCGCGGGCCGCGGATGCGCGAACCAACGACGAAATCGTATCCGCCCGCGGCGATCGGCCGGATCAACCGGTCCATCATCTCGGGGCGGTCGCTTCCGTCCCCGTCCAGGAACACGATGATCTCGCACGCCGGGTCGACGGCGCGCACGCCGGCCCGACACGCCCGCCCGTACCCTTGACGGGGCTCCCGCACAACGCGCGCGCCGGCGCGGTACGCCTGGTCTGCTGTGGCGTCCTCGCTGCCGTTGTCGACCACGATTACTTCGCCCGCGAGCTCCCGCGGGATTGCGGCGACGACCGTCGCGATCGCGGCTTCTTCGTTCAACGCCGGGATGATCACCGACACCCAGGCATCCCGGCTCCGGGAGGCACCGCAGGACGTCATGGCGGGCTACCCCGTCCGCGACGCGCCCTGGGGCTACGGCGCCACACGCTGCACGATCCCTCGCGCGCGCAAGACGGACTCGGCGGTGGCAAAGTAGTCGCGCACGTCCGAACGCGCCCGAATCCAGTCGAGGTAGCGACCGAGGCCTGAGGCCAGATCCGTCGTTGGCGCGTATCCTGCCGCGCGCGCCCTGGAGATATCGGAGATGAGATGACGGATCTCCCCCGGACGAAACTCACCCCGCAGGACCGGATCCAGCCGGATCCCCAGCGCGTCTGAGATCGCGCGGCACAGATCGCCGATGCGAATCGCCGCGCCGCTCCCCACGTTCACCGGCAGGCCATCCCACGCACTGGACGTGGCCGCGAGCAGGTTCGCCTCGGCGATGTCCTCGACGAAGCAGAAGTCCCGGGTCTGCGCCCCGTCCTCGTACAGCACCGGCGGTTGGCGCGTCAGCAAGCGCGTGCAGAAGATGGCGATGACCCCCGTGTACGGGTTGAAGATCGATTGGCGAGGGCCGTAGGTGCACGAGTATCGCAGGGCCACCGCGGGGATGCCCGTCTGTTGTGCCCAGGTCAGGACCAACCGTTCCTGCGCGACTTTGCTGATCGCGTACGCGGTCTCCCCGCTCAGCGGAGCGTCCTCCGGCGTCGGTACGGACACCGTCGGCCCGTCGCAGCGCGGGCAGTGCACCTCGAAATCGCCGCGACGGAGCTGTGCAAGGGGTCTCACCGATGGGAAGACCATGCCGTGCTGCGGGCAGATCGCGGCGCCTTCGGCGTACACGACCTGCGAGGACGCGACGATCACCTTCTTCACCGGGAGCGACAGGTCGCGGACCAGTTCCAATAACTGGGCCGTGCCGGAGGCGTTGACGTCGATGTACTTGGCCATCTCCGGCATGAATCCCCCATAGGCGGCCTCATGGAACACGACATCAACGTCCTGAAGCGCCGCGGTGATCGCGGCGCGGTCTCGCACATCCGCGTGGACGAACTCCGCGGCGGCCGCCACCCACGCGGGTTTCCCGTTCGGGTGCGTCTGCGGTTCCAGGTTGTCAAGGATGCGAACAGCCCACCCGTCGCGCAGCAGACGGTCCGCGATGTGCGATCCGATGAGCCCCGCACCCCCCGTCACGAGCGCTCGCCGATCGTGCCGCGGGCCGTTCATTCACATCCCCCCTTGGGCCGTGCCCCGCCCGTCAGCGCGTGCCCCGCGATGCCGGACGCGCCGGACCGCCGGCCAGAGGTACGGCGCCAGCGCGAGGAGGGCAAACGGGACGTACAGCGCGATATTGAACGCCAGCATCTCGTCGTCGATGCCAAGGAACGGTCGATACCACAGGGCGGAGAACAGAAACGTCGCCGCGCCGGTCAGATACAATAGCGGGAGCGTGGGCGCGAGGACCACGAACAGCGCGAGCCACCCGAAATACCAGAGATAGTGCGTTGAGATGAGCACCATGAACGCCGTGGCCAGCATCGCGGCGTACCGGATGTCGCCGGCGGGGGTGCGGTCCGGCTCGCCCAGCGCCCGAAACGCGATGAGGAGAAGCACCGCAAGCGCGACGGCGACGTAGACCAGGGTGGGCACGTTGGCGCCGGCGAGCCGCACGACATGGAGTAGGAAGAACCGGTCGCCGCTGAGCAGCCCTTCCTCGCGCGCATAGCCGGGCACGAAGCCCACGAGCCCGCCACCCGCGCCGAGGTACGGCACGTAGCCCGCGATCATCGTCGCCGCTGCGGCGGCAGGCATCCTCCAATTCCCGCGGCGGTACAGCGCCGGGAACAGGAACGCCGGATACCACTTCACGAGGATTGCGCACCCCAGCGCGACCCCCGTGAGGACGTCCCAACGGCGGACGTGGGCCAGCAGCGCCACGGCGACAAACGCGATCGCGGCCGCGTCGACATGCCCCCCACCAGCGTACTGCCAGATCACGAGCGGGTTCCACGCGTACAGTAGCACGCGGTCACGGGGCAGGCCGAGGCGGCCGAGCGTGAGCGCGAGCATCCACACGGCGATGCCTTCAAACGCCACCACGCCGGCTTTCATCGCCGTCACGGTTTCGCTCACGCGGGTCACGGTGAGAAAGATCATCTCCGCGACCGGCGGGTAGATGGTGGGCGCGTAATTTCGGCGGTTGATGTGCGGATAGATCGCGGCGTCGCGAAGGCCCGCCAATGCCGGGTCGGCGGGGATGTACCGGTAGGGGTTGACGCCAGCGGCCTGCACGCGGCCGTCCCAGATGTAGCGGTACACGTCGTCCGAGAACTGAGGCGGGAGCAGCATGAGCGGCAGCCGGCACAGTATCCCGACAAGCACGATCAGTCCGAGGGTCTTGCGGCTGCCCCATCCGCGCAGCACGACCCAGGCCGCACACACGAAGAGCACGGTCTGCACGAGCGCCAGATCCCGGAGCGCGAAGATGTCCCGAATCGGCGCCCACACGGGGTAGAAATAGGAAGCCGCCGTCAGCACGCCGAGCGCTGGCAGCGCGGCCGCGGCGGTTGGCCCACGCGTGTTGTGCGGGCGCGGCGCCGCCTCCGCCGTCACGAAGACCGCTGACCGCCGGTTGCGCGCTGCGGCCAGATACGCTCTGGTCCGAGCCGCATCAGTTGCGCGAGATATCGCCGACTGTGCGCGGCGCGATACGCAGATGGCGCGGCGATCGACTGGCCGTCGCCAAAGAGTTCCTCGCACAGGCGGCACAGACTCGCGCCGTCGTCCACATCGTACCAGCGAGGCAAGAGCTCGACGTCCAGTTCTACTTCCCGCGCCCGTTCGATCGTTTCCGCAAGCACGCGGTCCGTGCTCCACGCAATGCCCTGGAACAACCGAGCGTGGAGCGCCGTGAGGCCGATCAGGTAGTATCCGCCGTCGTCGGCCGGTCCAAGCACTACGCGCTCGCCCGGTCGCGCAAGTGCCGCCGCCGCGTCCGCCAGGACCGCGGGTGGCAGCGTGGGGCTGTCGGAACCGATCAGGCACACGGACGCGTACCCCGCCGCGAGCACGTCGGCGACGGCGCTGGAAAGACGCTCTCCAAAGCCGTCGCCCCGCTGGAGGACGAGCGTGAAATCGGGCGGGAACAGCTCACCGAACAGCGGTTTCGCACGCTCCGGCGTGTAGACCGCAACGCCCGCGCACGGTGCCGTGTCGCTCACCGCCATGATGCTCTCGGCGGTATCCTTGAGAAAGCAGGCGTGGAGCGCGGCCGCTTCATCGAACGTGAGCGGTGGTACGAGCCGCGTCTTGACCCCGCGTGGACTCGGCGCCTTCGCGAACACGGCGAGGGCGCACGTGCGCGCCGCACGGGCTCCAGGCTCATCCACCGGGCCGTACCGCTCTGCCGCGCGGTTCATTGGACGCGCGCCACCACGCGGTGATGGCCGGTCGCGCCTTCCGGCGCCGAGCGCCGCACCCGACGAGCCTGCACGGCACAGGTCCCGTCGACCGCGCGCCCGGCCGGTCGATACTCGCCCGCCTGGCGCAGAGTCCAGGTCAACACCCACATCACCCAGGCGAGCCGTGATCCCCCATCGATCAACTCGGGCAGTGTCGCAACACCCCAGAGAATGCGCGTACCGAGCGTCGCGACCGTCATGAGCAGCGCGGTGAACAGGAGGCCGCCCAGTGCGGCATTCAGTTCACGCATCACGCGACCCCCGGGTGTTCTGGCTCCGAACTATCCGAGTGCGTCCTCCCGGGAACATCCGTTCTCTCACTCTGCACGTCCAGTCCTGAAGTGTAACTGAGCATTGTGATGATTCGATAACGATGGAATAGCGTTCCCTCCACTTGAAAGCGGACCTGCCCGCGAGCAGGGTCTCGCGAACGTGCTGGTGCACGCGCGGCGTCCTCCCTGCGGGGGGGTCTACACTCATGGTTCTTCCGGGACCTACCGCCCCGTGAAGCGCACGTAATATGGAGTGCCGCCGACTCGCCGCCAACCGGCGGGCACGCGCCCGGGAGGCACGTCCTCGGTAACGATGGCCCGGGCTCCCGTCGACGTCAGTGCGTTCAACGCCCGTTCCCGGCCGCCCACCGGCGCGGCCCAAAACGCCTCCACCGACTCGTCAGGCACCTCGGCCACTATCATGACGCGCGCCAGGCGCGCCCAATATTCCGGAAATGCCGTACCGATCACCGCCACCCGATCGCCCGCGCGAACCCCCATCGCCTGCAGCCCGACGGCCACCCGCCACGATACCTCGGTCGCCGGGTCGTCTGCGACGCTCTTGACACCATCGAGGAGAAGCCCGCCGAACATGATGAGCATGACTGTCACGAACGCCGCGACGGTGGCGCGCACGCCGCGGCGGGTCTGCTCGGTCGTCGGGAGCCGGACGGCAGAGAGGAGCCCGGTCCAAAGCAACACGCCGAACGCGGCGATGAAGCGTGGTTCGACGTACACTGCGGTGAGGCCGGCGAGCCCCAGGCCGGCCAGGAGCAACGCGCCCCAGGCGCCGATGAGTCCACGGACTGAGGCGGCGCCCGAACGCGATGCGATCGCCCACCCCCACAGACTCAGAATCAAGAGCGTCGTCGCGCTGTTGTTCACGAGGATGAACTGGGACAACTGTTTGAGATTGGTCGTGACATTCGCCACCAGCTGGCGCGGGGCGATACACGGCACAATTCCGTCGTACCAATACGCGGGCGCATACCATAGCGGGTACGTCGCGCGAACGGGAGTGCTGAACTCGTAAACCACAGGGTCCTGCACGGGTTCCCGAACTGGATGCGTCGGGGTGCCGCAACCGGGGGGGCCACCCCGCCAATGCACGTACGGAACGCCGTTGACATGGAAGGCGTAGTTGAGCACCGCGCTGTCCCCGACCGTAACATGGCCCTCCTGCGCCGAGAGCGCCACAACCAGCGGTGCGCTGATCGCGACGAACAGCACGATGCCCAACGACGCCGATCGCCGGGCGCCGTGAGCGCCCGACACCGCCCAGGCTGCACCAAGAAGCGCTACCGCGAGAGGAAAGAGCAGCCCCCGGGCCAGGTACCCAATCGCCAGCACGATCCCGAGCGCCGGCAGGCGGCGGGTGCCGGCGTCCGAGCGGCGGCGGCGCACGAGCAGTCCGGCCGCAAGATACATGAAGGCCGCGCCCAGCACGTCCGGGGCAACCACCGCGAGGCCGGTGCCGGACAACGTCGCCCACGTGAAGAGCGGGTAGGCAACGGCACACAAGGCCCACGCGGGCAACGGCTCTGGACTACGGTCCGCTTCCCACCGCGCCTCATCGTCGCGACGCACGATCAGCATTCGCACAAGGAAATCGAAGCACAGCAACGCACCCGTATAGATGAGGAAGTTCACGGCATGAACTGTCGGAAACTCCGAGCGCGGTCCCGATCCCGTCACGCGCAGTGCGGCGCCAATCAGCGTGCCGTAGAGCGGACTCCACAATCCGTTGACCGCCGCGTGCCAGTCGCCGCGCCAGAACGCATCCCCCATGTCCAAGTACGAAATGCCGTCCGGGTTCATGGTGTTGCGGGATGCAACGGTGTCGATCAGCCCGAGGATGAGGGCGAGGGCGACAAACGACTGGCGGATCGTCCAGGGATAGGCACGTCGTATCGCGGCGACCGGCCGCGCGCGGGGGGCGGTGAGATACGCGTCCGCGCTGGGCCGGGTCGCCACCTGCATCTGGGTGACGCGTGGTAGCGTCACCGGCCCACGCCCTGCGTCATTGCGAACGACGATGCGATCATCGACGACAGACTGTGTCGCCGGTCGCGCGTGCGGCAATCGCATGCCACCCCAAGGCGTCGTGGATTCGATCGAAACATCTTAGCCTATCCTCCCCGGTTTGGACGTCGGCCAATCCCCGACCGGCGGCCGTTGGGAACGGGTCGCGCCCTCCGTCGCGTGTGACCACAGTGCATCCCGAGCATGTAAGAATACGACAACGGCCCTGCGAAACCGGTCATCAAGTTGTTCGAGATCCGGAGATGGCAGGCGCTCGCGGTAACACGGACCCGTCTGGCGCTCGGCCGGACTCAGCCCCTCGTCCAGGATCCGACGCAGCCCGAGCCAGTCCCTCTCGCTGAACTCCAATCGAGCTTTCCCAACGGCGCCTCCCGGCGGTCCCCGGAACGCCCGCGCGCTCACTTGATGTTGCTCAACATTCGATACGCCGCGGCGGGCCGGCGTCTCGGGGCTACTCCCGCCTCCTGCCCGGCGCACAGCCGCCGGCGATGAAGGCGCGGATCCCGACCGCAGCTGGGAGGTAGGGGTCTCAGGAAGAGCGAACACCCGGGTGGCACCTGCGGTTCCGGATCGGAATTCCTCTCTTTAACGATTCTTTACAGGTGCTGTGTAGACTGCGGCTTGGGACGGCCCGAAGTCAACGGGCCGCGGGTGTATCGTCCAGATGCATCCGGTGGCGACGTCGCTCTGTCCGCCCAATGAACACGAGGCGGCTCGCACACGCGGAACACGGCGGAGGGATCGCGCTTAGTGGACGAATTGGTCATCGTTGAACAAGATGAGGGAGTCTCTTCGGCGGCCGCGCGGGCCATGCCCTGGGCTATCGCGGTCTTTCTGACGATCAGCATCGCGGGGCTCTACTACGTCAAGTGGAGTCCCTACTTCCACAAGGCTTTGGCCGCGGCAGCCCAACACACCATTGGGGCGTCGATCATCACAGGGAAATCTGCGGCGCCCCCGGGGGCAGGCTGGCAGGCCGCGTGGTCGTTCGCGGTCGCCTATTTCAATGCGGTTTGGCAGGCGCTGATCGTCGGACTGCTGATCGGGTCTGGTGTACAGGTGTTGTTACCGCGCGCCTGGCTGGCGCGGGTCTTAGGTCAGAAGGGGTTCCTCAGCACGGTCATCGCCGGCGGGGCCTCCGTGCCTTCCATGATGTGTACCTGCTGTGCCGCCCCGGTGGCCGTCGGACTCGGGAAGAGTCGCGCATCGACGGGCGCGACCGTCGCGTACTGGCTCGGGAACCCAATCCTGAATCCCGCGACTATGGTGTTCACGGGCTTTGTCCTGGGGTGGCACTGGGTCGCCCTTCGCATCGTTGCCGGGATGACGCTCGTCCTCGGCGTGGCGTACCTGGCGGAACGGACGTCGGTAACTCGGAGGGTTGCCGCCAACCCCCCGGTGGGCCGCGCGATCGGCGACGTCGATGGTGGCGGATCGCTGATCGTCCGGTGGGCGCAAGCGCTCTGGCAGCTGTCCGTCGGGCTCATTCCTGAGTACATCATCATCGTCCTGGGGCTGGGGGCAATACGCGCGTGGATATTCCCGGCCTTGAACCCCGTGATCGGCCACAGTCTCCCCTTGATGCTCCTCCTCGCGGTCGTGGGAACCCTCTTCGTGGTTCCGACGGCGGGAGAAATCCCGATCGTCCAGACGTTGATGGCATTCGGGCTCGGAGCCGGCGGCGCCGCGGTCCTGTTGACGACGCTGCCGTCCCTGAGCTTCCCCTCGCTCCTCATGATGGGCAAGGTCGTGCCCGGGCGCGTCTTGGTGCTTGCGGCGGCCGCCGTGGCATGTATAGGTCTCCTCGCGGGGGGAGCCGCCCAACTTCTCGGTTTCTAGGAGTTGCGTTGATGCGCACAAACCCGTTCCTCGACGCCATCGGATTCCTGACCCAGGCCCGCTGGACCACCGGGGTCTTCTGGATTCTTCTTGTTATGAGCGTGCTCGCGGCGTGGGCCAATTGGCGGTGCGACCCGAGCCAGCGCTCGGCCGAGCGTTTCTGGGTCTGGGTCGCGCGCTTTTCCGTCGGTACAATGTGGTGGGTGCAATCGCTGTGGAAGCTCCCCCCGACGTACACCGACCGCCCGGACGGCTCCGGCGGGCTCCGCTTTTGGGTCGGAGAGATGGCGAAGTACGCTGCATTTACCGGCCACCGCGACTTTGTAAGGGACGTCGTCCAACCGCATTTCTACTTCTTCGCTCCGCAGGTGTATCTGTCCGAAGTGCTGATCGGCATCACGCTGATTCTCGGGGTGTTCAGCCGGCTTGGCGCGTTCCTCGGATTGTTGATGGCGATCAACCTCTGGTTGGGACTGTATCGCGATCCCTCCGAGTGGCTGTGGACCTATGTGTTTCTGATCGTGATCCAACTCCTGTTCTTCCTGTACCGTCCCGGGCGCAGCCTCGGGGTCGACGCAATGTTGTTGCGGCGCCTGGGTAAGGGACCGGCCGCCGGATGGGGCTATCTGGTCCGGTTGCTGTCATGAATACCGGATGTGACGCAGGGAGCGGCATCTATGTCGCCGCCGACGCGCGTTTTGACCGCGGTGCCGATCGCTATGCCGCTTATCTCGCGACATCCGCGGGGCGGCTTCGCTTAGAACTGGCGTTTGCGAACCTGCTGGACTTTCTCCCGCGGGCGGCCGCGGTTCAGCTGCGAGCGCTCGACCTGGGCGGCGGCACCGGGGAGATTGCGGTGCGGCTGGCCCGCCGCGGCGTTCACGTCACCCTGTTGGATCGTTCACCCAAGATGCTCGAGATCGCGGATCGCGCGGCCCGTCAGGCGGGAGTATCCGACGACATCGTGATGACGCTGGGGGACGTGGCTGCATCGTCATCACTCTTCCCCGAGGGTTCGTTCGACATCATCGTGTGTCATCATGTGCTCGAATACACACCGCATCCGGCCGAGGTGCTGAGTGCGGCCGCGCACGTGATGCGCCGGAATGCCACGGCGACACTCTCCGTGGTAGCGCGCAACCAGGCCGGCGCGGTCGTGAAGGCGGCGATACAATCAGGTGATCTTGCGACGGTAGAGCGCCTCCTCGCGGACGCGACCGGCGACGAGGCGCTCTTCGGCGGTCGGGTCCGACTGTTCACGCCCGCGGAGTTGCGCACGATGCTGAGGGAGGCGTCGTTCGAGCCCGTTGCCGAGCGCGGGATACGCGTTCTGTTCGACTATCTCGCCCCGCCGATCGTGTGCGAGGCGGGGGAGGGCCGGATCGTCGCTCTGGAACGCGCTTTGGGTGCGCGCGCCGAGTTTTCGGCGCTTGCTCGGTACACGCAGGTGCTGGCACGGCGCCGTCCCACCCCGCGCGCGCTCCCAGAAGGAGGCCAGTGATGACTCACGTGCGCGCTTCGGTCTCACCATCGTTCGGGCGTCAGGCGACGCCGACCGATGGGGTGGCGCTGGGGCTCGGGCTGACGAACGAGTGCGACCTTGCGTGCGCGTTCTGCTATCGGGACCCCGCGCGGGTCGACAGGCTCACGGCGGAGCAGGTCAAAGAGGTGATGGAGTGCCTGCCGGTGCGGTCGGTGAACCTGGGCACGGGCGAGAACGGTCTGCATCCGGACTTCCACGCCATCCTTGCCTATTTGCGGGCTCAGCCGGTCAAGCTTACGATCACATCGAACGGGTACAGCGCGGCGGTGCTCTCGGACGACGAACTGCGGGCCTTCCACGACGTCGAATTCTCGCTCGATTACCCGACCGAAGCAGAGCAGGACGCTCAGCGGGGGCCCGGCAACTGGTCGTTGATCCACCAGCAAGCGGCGCGCTGCGCCGGATTGGGCGTGCCGGTCACGATCGTGGCGGTCATGATGAAATCGAACTCCCTGCGCCTCGCGGACGTTGCGCGCGTGGCCAAGAAGTTCGATGCCCCCCTCCGGGTGAACGTGTACCAGGCCGTGCGGTCCGACGTCTATGCGCTCACGTATCAAGAGTACTGGGACGGGTTTCGCGCCCTCTTCGCCCAGACGGATGTTATTGCGATCGGCGAGCCGCTGGTGCGGGCCATGGCCGGCCTGCCGCCGCTCGCCGGCGGATGCGGGGTGGCCACCGTGCGCGTCACGCCGCGCGGTACCACCCAGCCGTGCGTGTATTGGCCGGGCCCCGGCGAGCCATTGGCCGATTTGCTACCCGTCGGCGTTGGGATTGTGCACACGCGCCCGTTCGAACAGGCGCGCGCGTTGCCCAAGGCGTGTGAATCCTGCGAATTTCGCGAGGCCTGCCATGGGGGATGCGCCGGGCGAAGGCGGCTGCAGGGCGCCTTACTCGAGCCGGATATGTACTGTCCGATCGTTCGGGGGGAACGCGTCGAGCTGGCGGCGCGGACTGCGGAGGCCCGCGATCTCCCGAAACTCAGTAGTTCCTGCACGACCGTCGTCGTCGCCCGGGAGCGTGCGGTCTAGCGGGCACACGAGTGCGGTGATGCCGCGGGCAAGTGCCGCCGCGGGAAAGACCCGGAGGGGGGATCGGTCATGCGCGTCGGTCGCTGGCACGTCACGCTTTGCGCTGTGGCCGTTCTTGTCGCGGCTCCGGCGATCGGCGCGGCCCCGGTCGCCCAAGGACCGCGTTCGCCGGCCACGGTCACCGTGGCCGCGTTTCCGATCTCCGCGACGGCCGGTGACTACGATCTTTACGACTTCGTGGTGGATTTTCCACCCGGCAGCGCGACCCCGCGTCACGTGCACGGCGGCCCGGTGGTCGTGACGGTCGTCGCCGGTCAGCTCGTGCTGCAACGCGCGGGGAGCGAGCGCGTCATCAAGACCGGCGAGAGTTTCCTCGAGATGCCGGGGGATGTGCACGCCCTCGTCAACCGGAGCACAACCTCCGCCCGCATCTCGGCTGCCGAGTTGATTCCGAAAGGCGCTGAGGAAACTACCGTCGTCAAGTGAATCGAGCAGCGCCGATGAGGACGGCGGCGACCAGCTGCGACACGGGCGTGGGGTACAGCCCAAGGACAATCGGGGTCGTTAACGCAATGGTCAGCATCAGGGACGGCGTGTTTCTCGTACGCGAGTTGTCTGGCCCTTGTCAAGGCTGGCACAAAGATCAACCTCGTGGCAGCCAGTGGCTACCTGGATTACAATAAGTTCCACAAGGTGTTCCGGCCCCTTTAGGGTGTTCCGGGTCGACCCGAACGGTCAAGAACACCGGGTGTATCTCATGACCGCCGAGCAGCTGGCGGCGGCGACACCGTAGACATTGCGTGCGGACTCGCAGTGGCCACGGTAATGCGGGGCCGTGAGGTCCCGATCCCTCCATCTGTGTCGCCCGACGCGCGGGCGGACGTGAAATCCTGCTCGGCCCCGCGGCGTTAGGAGACGTTCAGTTCTACCAGGTCCCACGCGTACTAGGTGTGCAGGGGGCGATGGTGCCCACAACGGGCTCCCGGCACCACGATTACCCCCATAGAGACTGGCCTTACTGAAGTTGCGTTCCGCAATGGGATCCTAGTCCTTTATCGGGCGCGCCTTGAAGGCTGGAAGCCGAGAAGTGGGGAACGCGACCGGGGCCGCGGCGTAATTCCCCGCGATGAAGAAATCATTGCTCCCGATTGTTGCTCTCGGTACCCTTCTCGGCCCTAGCCTCGCGCGTTGTATCCCCGTCCGCGTTGTCATCCTTTGAGTCCCGCGGGACCTTGGCGAGGTTATAGCTTGTGCTTCGGCCACCTCCGGGATTTCGAACTAGAATACCACGTTCGACGAGGGTGGCGATGTCGCGCAACGCAGTGTCGGGTGAAGATTTCGTCAGCTTGGCCCACTTCGACGTGGTGAGCGTGCCTTCGAAGCCATCCAGCAGACGGTTGAGCACAAGTCGCTGGCGGCTGTTGATTGAGAAATCTCCAATGGCATCCCCAAAACGGGCTTTGACCAACACCGCTTTGAGCGCCGCTTGCGCCCCATCTATGGCGCGACCTAGGCAACCCAAGAACCAACCCATCCACGGAGTGATATCCATGGTCCCTTTTTGCGTCCGCCCGAGGATGTCATAGTAAGATGACCGTTCATGGCGAATCTGTGCCGACATACTGTAGCAGCGTTGTGAAGTTCGTTCC
This sequence comes from bacterium, assembly GCA_035295165.1. Lineage (NCBI taxonomy): Bacteria > bacterium. The sequence continues at coordinate 9,210 of DATGJN010000030.1, read as the reverse complement.
GAACGCGCAAGCGCCATATCGCTGATAGCCCGAGCGATGCGACCATTGCCGTCGTCGAACGGATGAATTGTGACAAACCAGAGATGGGCGATCCCAGCTTTCACTACCCAATCGGTCTCGTTGTTTCGGTTGAACCAGTCCAGGAAGGCGCGCATCTCTCCGGCTAGTCTCCCAGCGGCCGGTGCCTCAAAATGGACACGGCAAGGTACGGGATCAGTTGGAGGTCCCCGTCGGGGCAACCGAAGGGGAGGTTGTCGCCTTCGCCCTCGCGCGGTCTGCGGTCCGGCGGCACGTACCGGAGGCTCCGAAGCGCACCGTGTATGTGCCTGGCCGTGTGCTGAATATCGTCGCCTAGGCGCGACAGAGCGGGACCAGCTACCACGACACGTCCATGCTAGTGCTGTGGAAGTTTACGGGGTCGGAGACTCCTGGCGGGGATCACCGCCGTTCAGGCGATTGTGCTGATCGCTGTGGGTGCCGGGTGGCTGTGCTGGTGTCAGCGGTCGTAGCGAGTAGACAGCACGGAGGCGGACACCATGGTACGCGCATTCGCGGGTGTGATTACACTCACATTACTCAACGCCGGCGTGGCGCTGGCACAGACGGTGCCGAGCTTGGACCCGGCGCACACGATCGTCCCGAGTTCGAGCATCGGTCCGGGTGCGTGCGGGATTTTGCTGCTCGTCTCGCGTGCCACGACGAACGTATGGAACGGTACGGTCTATCGGATCGACGTGTTCAAGCAGTCCGCGCTGTACCGCCGGGACAGCGCGAGAATCGGGGCCGGGGGTTCATGCCCCGACCCCGGTGTCTAAGCGGAGAAGGTGCCATCACCACCGTCCTCGCTATCGCCCCCGCCGAAACCTCCCTGGTCCAAAGCAGGCGGGCCGCCGACCGAAACCTCGCGTGGCCCAGGCGAGGTGTCCTGCGATGGCCCGGGACCATCAGGCGCGTCAGGCCGGTGCCACCCGCATTCACGTTTGGATCTGGCGGGCGGGTTCCAGGAATGCAAGAGGTCTTCCTGCACCGCGGGGCGCTCCTGAGGCTTAGACCAAAATCGTCTTGTCCTCGAAGCAGGAGCCCGGCTCCTCGTTAGCCGGGGATCTCGGCTTCGACGAGCTGCGCAAGAAGGGCGAGCGATTCTTGCCAGCCCAGATAGCAAACCTCTGCCGGAATCGTCTCAGGTATCCCTTCTTGTACTATGTCCACCTCGGTACCGCACGACACCTTTTTCAACGAGACTGTCGTCTGCATTTCTCCGGGGAGGTTCGGGTCATCGAATGTGTCAGTATGGCGAATTCGTTCATGCGGTACCAGTTCGAGGTACCTTCCCCCGAAGGCATGACTGCGACCCGTAGCAAAGTGCGTGAAGGACATCTTGTATGTACCACCGACTCTTGCATCCAGATGGTGAACCTTGCCCGTGAAGCCGTTCGGTGGAAGCCACTTGGCCATTGCTTCTGCGTCGAGGAACGCCCGATAGATCTTATCGGGCGTCGCACGGAGCACGCGGTGAAGCCTGACGGTAGACATGAACGCTCCTCCTTTTCCCTTGTCTACATGCCTCCATGTCTGGTCGAACGAGGACCCGTGAAATCGACATGCCGGCCGCCGTCACTCGAGGATTCTCATGCCGACCGCACCCGATCGGCAAGATCCCACCCATCTCGCTCCTTGAGGCGCTCATCGCTGTCGGCCGGCGAATGTCCGGGCCGTAGGCGGCCGTGACCCCCACTGTTTCCCCTCGCCGATCCGGTGCGAGAACTGCATTCTCAGACGTGAAACCGGCCCGTGATGGCGTCGGTCACGATCGAATCCCGTAGGTTCGCCGCGTGGCATCGAGGGCTCGGCGTGGCGCCGTGACACACGCCTCGCGCGCCTCGACTCTTTCGACGAACCGCGTCATCTCGCCCTGCAGTCCGAGAACGGTGGCAAGGACGTGCGTCTCGCTATCGGTCTGATGGTAGTTCACTGAGAGAGCGGATGCTCCCGAGGCCAGTCAAGAATCAGTCGGCGAACACGACGGGCTCCAGTGCCGAACCACGAAGGATCCACCCGTGCACCTCCGAAGCATTTGATCACGTTCAATCCTGCTCGCCTGGGAACGTCGTCGGAAAGGTGCAGGCGTGCACGTGTACACCACCTCGGTAGGAGGCATGGATGCCTGCGGCGCCGCATCGCGCGTTGGAGGTCTGTGACGCAAACTCAGGCCTTCCGCTCTTCATCGAGGGCGGAGGAGCTTGGCGGCAACACGATCAAGTTCTCTCGCGGCGAGTGGGCGCCCGAGATCGACGGCCGGATTCTGCTCAGCGCAACGGACGACGCGTTTCAACTCCGGATCGCTCTCGACGTTTTTGAACGGGGGGAGAGTGGATCTTGTGCCGGTCATGGACCCACCGGATCCCGCGAGAGCTCCTGTGAGCGGAGGGTGCTTTGGTCCGCGGTTCGCCCGCGCGCGGCAGGCGGGCACCGTGATGAGCAGGACGGCGTCATGCAGATCATCGATCTGAGAGCCACGGTCGTCAGGATTCCCCGCCCCGAATCGCTCTTCTCCGGCACGGCCGGGTTGCGGGGACAGGCGCGGCGCGCGGCCGACTCATCGTACCAGATCGTCGAGCCGTACCCGACCGTGTACTCCACCGCGGTGGAGGCGCTGCTCGTGGAGATCGAAACCGACGCGGGCGTGACCGGCGTCGGGGAAGGGCAGTTTCCCGTCGCCCCGGAGGCCGGCGCGGTGCTGGCGGAGTGTCTGATTCGGCCGTTGCTCCTCGGGACCGACCCCACGGATCGGGAGCGCCTCTACGCCATGCTCTACGGCGCGATGCGCTGCCGCGGCCACTTCACCGGCATGTACCTCGACGCGGTCGCGGCGGCCGACAACGCGCTCTGGGATCTCACCGGCAAGGTGCTCGGGGAACCCGTCTGGCGTCTGCTCGGCGGCCGCAAGCGAGGCCGCATTCCGGTCTACGTGTCGGGGCTCGCCGGAGCCTCGCGAGAGGACCGGGTGCGCGAGGCGCTGGATTTCCGCCGCCAGGGGTTTCGGGCGATGAAGATCTTCGGGGGCCACGGCGTCGATGAGGACGTGACCGAGGCGACCGCGCTGCGAGAGGCGCTGGGGCCCGATGTGGCCCTGTGCGTGGATGCGCAGTGGATGTACGACCCGCCCACTGCGATTCGGCTCGGACGCGAGCTCGAGCGGCTGGGCGTAGCGTTTTTCGAAACACCGGTGGCGCCAGAAGACCTAGCCGGCACGGCCGCGGTCGCCGAGGCGCTCACCGTGCCGGTCGCCGGCGGCGAGTGCGAGCGGACGCGCTACCAGTTCACCCCCTGGCTCGACGCCCGTGCCTTGGACATCGTCCAGGTGGACGTAGGCCGGTGCGGCACGACCGAATCTCGCAACATCGCGCGGCTCATAGACGAGCGCGGACGACCCCTCGCCCTTCACCTCGGCGTGGGTCTGTTCGGCTACATCGCCTCGTCGCTGCAGGTGGCCGCGTGGGCGCCCGGGCTCCATACGGTAGAGTATCAGCCGCAGATGGTCGCGCTCGCGTCAGGTCTCCTCGAGGAGCCATTTGTTACGGACGGGGGACAGTTCATCGTTCCCGAGGGCCCGGGGATCGGTGTTCGCGTGAACGCCGAGGCGCTCGAACCCTACGTGGTTCGGCCTCGAGGAGGCCGCTGGCGGGACGTGGCCGGATAACACCCGCGGTTCCGAGACGCGGGAGGGGAGGAGAGATCGGTGGCAGAGTCGGTGCGCGATCGCGCGGTTCGGGAATATCGTTACGAAGCACTCACGTGGCAGGAGATCAACGAGGCGGTCGCGCTCAAGAAGGTAGTGATCCTACCCGTCGGCGCCACGGAGCAGCACGGCCACCACCTTCCGCTCGACACGGACACCAGGGAAGCGGCGTCGATCAGCCTCGAGGCCGGTCGCCGCTCCCCCGCCGAGATCCTCGTGCTGCCGGCGGTGGCGTACGGCTACACGCACCACGTGATGGACTTCCCGGGCACCATCAACGTCGAGCCGGCCACTTTCGTGTGCCTGTTGGTGGACATCGGCCGCTCGGCCGCCTACCACGGGTTCAAGCGGATCGTCATCCTGAACGGCCACGGCTCCAACCAGCCGCTCGTGGAGACGGCCGCACGCCAGGTGACGTTGCAGACGGATGCCTCGTGCATGTCGCTGGGGTGGTGGCAGCTTGCGGGCAAGTACTGGAATTCGATCCGTACGTCCGGGCTCGGTGGGTCCGCGCACGCGTGCGAGATGGAGACGTCGCTGTACTGGCACATCGACCCGGACGGCGTGCGCACCGACCGAATTCGCGGCGACATCCCGAGTTACATGTCGCTGCCCGGTGCCGATCGGTGGCACTACCGGGACATCACGCTCGGATCCGGCCCGGCCGGCCTCATGGACTGGACATCGTCGTTCTCGGAGACCGGCTCGAACGGCCTGCCGCAGCACGCGACCCCCGAGAAGGGCCGCCTGCTCTTCGAGCACGTCATCGGGGAGCTGATCGAACTCGTACGATGGTTCCGCCTGCGGCCGGACCTGGAGCGCCGGGACCGGCATGCGGCGGCCCCCACGTTCGCGCTCCCCTTCGGGTTCTGAGGGCGCGGGGCGGGCGTCGCCGAAGATCGTCGCGTTGAGATCGTTGCCGACGAGGGCAAAATCCGGTGGCGATGATGGCGCCCCAGAAAAAGGTGCCGGCGAGCAGCCAGAAGGCTTGTGGTCGTGCCGGTCGAGGGCGATGGTCACGGCCGCGTGAATCGATCGGCACCATGAGCGCTGCTGATCAGCACGACGAGCATGAAGAGTTCGAGCACCGTGGCGAGGCGCATCGGTATGCGTCCCACGACGGGGACGGCGATCGGACCGGCGGGCACCGAGGTGAGGCCGAGCCCAGCGACACCTGTTCGGCGACCTCCAACGAGTCCTGCCGTGCGGGGCGCGCGCGACGCCAAGCCCAGCGATCGCCTCGTTCGACGGTACGGCGAGACGCGGCCGAGAGTCGGTCAAACGATTGAAGAACGCCGGACAACGAGAAGGTAATCCTTCTGCGACAGGGCGACGTGTTCGGGACGAGCATGGAGCGGAGCACGGGAATCCCGATGACGATCATTCCTCCTTGGGGAGCGCCTCGTGCAGCGCGACGATCCCAGTAACCGTCGTGACATCGAACGCTGGGACGTTCAATAACCGGCACAGCCACGCGGCGTGCTCGATCACGGGGTCAGGTGTAGAGGGTGGAGGCATGAGCATGGCGAGGGTCGCACCCTCGACGATCGCGTGGGGAACGGCGAGCAGGGGAAGTGGCGCGGGCAGGACACCACGGTAGTGAACCCGCGCCATCCGGTCCCAGGCGAGCTCCATCTGCTCAGCGCAGGAGATGAGCCGAATGGAACGGCCGTAAATGACACGCAGGAGCCGTACCCAATGCGACGGCGGAAGGTCCTCGGGGAGCGCCACGGTGATCGTGCCACCCTGCGCCAAGGCTTCTGCGGCGACGAGCTCGTCCAGCCCGGGAGCGGGGTGGGTCCATACGTCCCACCCCGCCAGGGCGGCGGCCCGAGCCGCCCTTAGACACACCGGCAGTACGCGCGTGAGCGCAGCCAGGGAGGTCGAGGCCGCCACCACCGCCAGGCGACGACGAAGCGGATCGCCGAAGGAGTCCGGCATGACGACCGGTTACGCGACCGGCACGAGCTCAGGAGCCCGAGCGGGTACCAGAGCGGGCACGAGCTCCATGCGGATAGGATCGGTTTGGCCGCGGACCTGCGTCGTATGCCGACAGCAGTGCACGGACACAATCTCAGTACCCCACTTTGGAGCCACTTCGGCCTCGTGCCCACACTTGGAGCAGCGGTAGGTCGCCATCAGTGATCCCCCGGCTGAGGCGTGTGCTCCGAATATTCCCGAGTTGCGCACGCGTCGGACCGGGATCGACGTGGAGGAGTGCATGGAGATCCTTTTGACCCGCCGGTCGTCCGAAAGGATCAGCTGAGACGCGTTCGGATAGGGCGAACAGGCGAGAGGCTACACAGATGTCCCGGCGGGAGAGTGCGCCCCGGTCGCGGGCGATGTTCTCTTGCACCACGGCCAATCCGGAGCGCGTTCCCGTTCACCCCAGAGGCGCGGCGTCCTCAGCAGGAGCGAGTTTCGTCCCCCCCGCGGTGGTCTCTAAGGGAGAAGGCGGCCCCCGCTCGGGGCACTCCGGAAATCCTCGCGGGCGCTATTCCCGCCGAGTGATCTGTCGTGGGGATGCCGCGCAAGCCCGGGCGAGGGCCCTCCGTTGGGAGGAGCCCCAGGGAACCACCGGGGCTGGTGGCGGCGGGATTCAATCGTCGCGGTCCCTCGAAGCGGCAGGAGTACTGGCAAGAAACGGAAATCCTCAGTTGTTAGGTTCTCCGAACCGGAGACGCGGAGGGGGTGCGTGGATGTCCAAAGTAGCGCGTGCGGGCGGTAGCGTGACTCTCGTGGTCACCGTGGCCGTCCTGGTCGCCGGACTGGTCGTGGTGCCTAGCTCGGTCACCAGCTGGGCAGCGGCACCGACGACGTTCATCTACGGGAAGTCGGGGGAAGCGGAAACGCTCGATAACCCGATCAGCAGCAACGGCGAGACGTACCTGGACACCGTGCAGATGTTCAACATGCTGGTCCGAATGAAGCCGGGCTCGACCGACATCGAGCCGGATTTGGCCACGAGCTGGTCGGTGTCGCCGGATGGCCTAACCTGGACCTTCAAGCTCAGGCACGGAGTCGTGTTCCAGGACGGCACGCCGTTCGACGCGGCGGCGGCCAAGTTCAACATCGATCGGTGGGCGGACCCCAAGAATCCTCTTCACGCCGTCAAGGCTGGAGACTATGAGTACTGGAACGACTTTATGGCCGATTCGTTTAAGGAGGCCCGAGTCGTCGACCAATACACGCTCGCGTGGGTCCTGAAGAAGCCGAACGCCCCGCTGGTCTACAATCTGTCCGTTCCTGCATTCGATTTCACGAGCCCGACCGCGCTCAAGCAGTACGGCACGGAGGGGATCGGCCAGCAGCACCCGGTCGGCACCGGCGCCTATAAGTTCGTGGAATGGGTGCACGACGATCACATGACGATGGACGCCAACCCCGCGTATTTCCGCAAGGGCCTGCCCAAGATGCAGCGCCTGGTGATGCGCGTGATCAAGGACAACGCCGCGCGGTTCCTCGCGCTGAAGGCCGGCGAGATCAACGCCATGGAGCTGCCCAATCCCGATGATGTGAAGATCGCGATGGCGGACCACAACCTAGCCGTGATCTACCGGCCGCCGTTCAACGCGGGCTGGGTGCGTTTTAACATGAACGACCCGCTGTGGAAGGACAAGCGGCTCCGCCAGGCGGTCGCGGTGGCGATCAACCGGAAGGCGATCGTCGACGGCCTCTACGGCGGGTTCGGGATCGTCGCCACGCAGCACATGCCGCCCGGGATGTGGGGGCGCGTCACCACGTCCGGGTACCCGTACGACCCTGCCATGGCCAAGCAACTCCTCGCGGAAGCAGGCTACCCAAACGGGTTCTCGTTCGAGTTCTGGTATATCCCGGTGTCACGGGCGTACTTCCCGAATGGCAAGGACATCGGGACGGCGATCGCAAGCGACCTCGGTCGGGTCGGCATCCGAGCCCACCTCATGACCGAGGACTGGGCAAGCTATATCAAGGACCGCAGCACGAACAAGTTCCAGGCGTTCATGATCGGCTGGAGCGGTGACGACGGCGATCCCGACGACTGGCTGGGGTTCTTCTTCCCCAAGTATGTTCCGACCAACGCGTATCTGTCCTACAACAACCCGGCCGTGTTTGATGAGATCGACAAGGCCAAGGTCGTTTCGAGCCAGGCAGGGCGGGCGCAACTCTACGAGCAGGCCGAGACGCAGATTCTGAACGACTACCGCGACGTGCCGATCGCGCACTCGCGCGTTCCCCTCCTTCTGCAGAAACGGGTCGACGGCCTCGTCGGCGAGCCGAACGGCAGCGAATACTTGGAAAGCGTGTCGCTACGATAGGCGACCTCAGCCACGCACGGGCCACGCCCGGTGTCCCGTCCCAGGAGGGGCGGGATACCGGGTGCCCCGACGTCGGGTTCGGCCAGGTTTCAACTACGCCGCTTCGTACAAAGCTGGTACGGCAGTAGGCCATCCGGGTTGCCGCGCATGAGCCGCTAGGTGCCGCGCTGCCGCAAGACATTCCTCTGGAATCCAAAGCGATAGCAACCGCCGCGATTCATCGAGGCTGGTCGCGACTCTCATCGTCGGCGCCGGGGTATCGCTCGACCGACGCCCTCAGCGGCCGACCCTTCCGGGGCATGGCGGCCATGGGGAGCGCGGATTCGCATCGTCCCTCGCGGCCACGGCCACGCGACACCCGAGTCTACGTCCCTGCCGACGGGAGGACCAACGCGACGTTCGCGCTCATGCTTGGCAGCGATGACTCTCTGCGCGGCGATGTTGAGTCGGTTGACTTCTACCGGGTCGACGTCACCGAGTGAACCACCGAGCACGACGAAACCGTCGTCGGCAAGGGTGTTTATGAACGCAGCATGGTCCCCAATCGTCGAGGTCTCGCTCCTCCACGAAGACGCCAAAATGGGGCGCAAGCCGGCCAAGGGTGAGTCAGTACACTACTAGGACCAGATGATTTGCGTCGAGGCCCACCTGCAGATCGGCGCGTACGAAACTCAAGACGGACGCCCAGACATGGACGTACTCAAAGCTCACACGGCGGAGGGCCCGGCCACCGCACAGTCCGGTACGGACCAGATTGCTGCCGGACCCTCCGCGGTCAATCTAAACGCGCGTTCTACCCTCGGCCGTGAGGCCCATTGCAGGACTGATTCTGCCCCTGGCCTCCACATTGCTGAGTGGAGTTCCCGGCTGCGCGGCCGTTACCATGAGATCCACTCGGGATGTTAGGTTGCCGCTGCACGGACGGCTGCACGGGCGCCACGCGGCGCGCTGCCGGCTGATAGATCGGGCGCGCCTGTTGCACAGACGGCGGCACGGGCGTCACGCGGCGCGCTGCCGGCTGGTAGGTTGGGCGCGCCTGTTGCACGGACGGCTGCACGGGCGTCGCCGGGCGCGCTGCCGGCTGGTAGATCGGGCGCGCCTGTTGCACAGACGGCTGCACGGGCGTCACGCGGCGCGCTGCCGGCTGGTAGGTTGGGCGCGCCTGTTGCACGG
>DATGJN010000029.1 GCA_035295165.1 bacterium | reverse complement strand
ATGGTGATGCCGGGGGACAACGTGACGATGGAGGCGGCGTTGATCACGCCGATCGCGTTGGAGGAAGGGCAGCGGTTCGCGGTGCGGGAAGGCGGGCGGACGGTGGGGGCGGGGGTCGTCGCCAAGATCCTCGAGTAGGTCCCGGCCGACGTGATAGGACCTGTCCCCGCGACGACGCGGGCGGGCGATCGTACAGCGGGGGCAAAGGAGCGGGGGATGGCACAGAAGATCCGGATCAAGCTCAAGGCGTATGACCACAAAGTCCTCGATCAGTCCGCGGAAAAGATCGTGGACACGGTCAGGCGGACCGGCGCGCGCATTTCCGGCCCGGTGCCGCTGCCGACGGATCGGAACGTGTACTGTGTCATCCGCTCACCGCACATCGACAAGGAGTCCATGGAACACTTCGAGCTGCGGACGCACAAGCGTCTGATCGATATTCTCGAGCCGACCCCGAAGACGGTGGACGCGCTGATGCACCTCGATCTGCCGGCGGGTGTGGACATCGAGATCAAGCTGTAACCTGAGATTGTCGTCGTGAGGAGTGGGGTGCGATGCCGGCCATCCTAGGCAAAAAGCTCGGAATGACCCAGATCTTCGACGAGGCGGGCAACATGGTGCCGGTGACGATCGTCGAGGCCGGCCCCTGCGTCGTCGTGGGCCTGCGCACACCCGAGCGTGAGGGGTACGCGGCGGTGCAGCTCGGGTTCGGCGCGGTCAAAGAGGGCCGCGCGACCAAGCCGTACAAGGGCGTGTTTGCCAAGCGGGGCCTGCAACCCACCCGTGTGATCCGGGAGGTCCGGACGTCCAAGGACGAGACGTTTGAGGTCGGACAGGCGCTTCGGGCGGACGTGTTCAACGGCGGCGATCGGGTGGACATCGTCGGCGTGAGCAAGGGCAAGGGGTTCGCCGGCGCGATGAAGCGTCACAACTTCGGCGGCCAGCGGGACTCGCACGGCAACAGCTTGATGCACCGCGCGGTCGGCAGCATCGGGTCGAGCAGCATCGCTCGCGTGTTCAAGGGCAAGCGGATGCCCGGACGCCTCGGCGGCGCGCGGACAACGGTGCGAGGACTGCGCGTCGTGTCGGTGGATTTGGAGCGCAACGTCCTGCTAATCCGGGGCGCGGTGCCGGGGCCGCGGGGCTCGATCGTGCTGGTCCGCGGGGCCGGGGGAGCGCGCGCATGAGCACGGCGACGGTGTACGATGCGGGCGGTAAGCGGGTCGGCGAGATGGAACTCGCCGCCGGCGTCTTTGGCGTGACGCCGCACACGGCGGTCCTGCACGAGGTGGTCACCTGGCAGCTTGCCGGACGCCGGCGGGGGACCCACTCCACGCTGACCCGCGGCGAGGTGGATCGGAGCACGCGCAAGATCTATCGGCAGAAGGGGACGGGACGGGCGCGGCACGGTGGGCGAGGCGCGCCGGTGTTCGTCGGCGGCGGCATCGCATTCGGGCCGCATCCCCGGAACTATACGTACAGTGTGCCGAAAAAGGTGCGGCGCCTCGCGATCCGGTCCGCGCTGTCGGCCAAGGCCGCCGAGGGACGGATCGCCGTGCTGGAACGGCTCGACCTCGAACAACCGAAGACGAGCGTGCTGGCCCGGCTGCTGCGCGCGGTCGACGCCGAGGGGAAGGTGCTGCTCGTGACGGCGGCTCCCAACGCGATCGTCGCCCGGTCCGCGGCCAACCTGCGGGGGTTGTGGGTGCTCCCGGCCACGAGCCTGAACGTGCACGCGATTCTCACCGCGGACCGGGTCCTGATCACCCGGGCCGCGCTGGACCGGATCGTGGAGGTGCTGGCATGAACGACCCCCGTGAGGTGATCCGCCGGCCGATCGTCACCGAGAAGAGTATGCGTGGGACGACGATCAGCAAGTACACATTCGAAGTGGACGGCGGATCGCCCAAACCGGTGATCCGGGACGCGGTCGAGCGGTTGTTCCAGGTCCACGTGACCAAGGTGAACGTGATTCGCATCCGCGGCAGGCAGCGGCGGCGCGGCCAGCACTACTATCACGAAGCCGGGTACCGGAAGGCGATCGTGACGCTGGCGGGCGGGGACAAGATCGACCTCGAGAAGCTGACGTGACGGGACGGCGGGACGCAACCCGCGGCGGATGCGCGGGACGTCGGCGAGCGGAGGCCTAGAGCATGGGCATCAAAAAGTTCAAGCCGGTGACACCGGGGCAGCGCTTCAAGACCGGGCCCACCTTTGACGAGATCACGAAGACGACGCCCGAGCGCGCGCTCGTGACGCCGTTGTCGTCGCGCGCCGGTCGCAACGCCCAGGGCAAGGTGACCGTGCGTCACCGGGGCGGCGGGCACAAGCGGGCGTACCGCGTCATCGACTTCAAGCGCAACAAGGACGGGGTCGCGGCGCGGGTCGCCAGCATCGAGTACGACCCGAACCGGTCAGCGCGGATCGCGCTGGTGCACTACGCCGATGGAGAGAAACGGTACATCCTGGCACCGGTCGGGCTCGGGGTCGGCGACGTCATCGCGTCCGGCCCGGAGGCGGAGATCAAGCCCGGCAACGCGCTCCCGCTGCGGGCGATCCCGGTGGGGTCGACCGTGCACAACGTGGAGTTGCAGATCGGGCGAGGCGGCCAGCTCGTGCGGAGCGCGGGCAGCTCCGCACAGCTGATGGCGAAAGAAGGGGACTACGCGCAGATCCGGCTGCCCTCAGGCGAGGTCCGGATGATCCATATCGACTGCCGGGCGACGATCGGCCAGGTCGGGAACCTCGAGCACGAGTCGATCAGCGTCGGCAAGGCCGGGCGGACGCGCTGGATGGGGTGGCGCCCGTCGGTGCGCGGCGTGGTCATGGACCCCAGCAGCCACCCGCACGGCGGGGGCGAAGGCAAGTCGCCGATCGGGATGCCCGGGCCGGTCACGCCCTGGGGCAAACCGACGCTCGGGTTCAAGACGCGCAAGACGAAGCCGAGCGACAAGTTCATCGTGAAGCGGAGAAAGTAGCCGTGGGCCGGGGACGCACGCCGGATGCACACCGGATGGGGAGGCGGAGGTAGATGGGCCGATCGGTAAAGAAGGGCCCGTTCGTCGACGCGCATTTGTTGGCGAAGGTCCAGACGCTCAACAAGACCCGGGAGCGCCGCGTGATCCGGACGTGGTCCCGGCGCTCGACGGTCGTGCCGGAGATGGTGGGGCATACCATCGCGGTGTACGACGGGCGGAAACACGTCCCGGTGTACGTCACCGAGAACATGGTCGGGCACAAACTCGGCGAGTTCGCAGCGACACGGACGTTCAAGAGCCACGGCGCCAGGGTGGAGAAGACGACGTCGGTGAAGCCCGCGGCGGCGCCGGCGCCGTCGGCTCCCGCGGCGGCGTCGTAGGGGGGCGGAGCATGGAAGCCAAGGCGGTGGCGCGGCACGTGCGGATCTCGCCGACGAAGGTCCGGCCGGTGATGGCGTTGATCAAGGGGAAGGGCGTCGACGACGCGTTGGCGGTCCTGCGGTTCACGCCGAACCGCGCCGCGCGGGCGGTGGCGAAGGTCGTGATGTCCGCGACGGCCAACGCGGAGCACAACCTCGAGCTGGATCGGGATACCCTGCGGGTCGCCAGGGCGTACGTGGACGGTGGGCCGAGTGTCCGCCGGATGCAGGCGCGGGCGCGGGGGCGTGCGGACGTGCTGAAGAAGCGGAGCAGCCATATCACCGTGGTGGTGGCGGACGGTGAGTAACGGTCAGCAGTGCGCTCAGGGCTCCCGGCGGACGGCGTGGGTCGGCCGTCTGGCGGGATGGGGTGCATAAGGGAGGCGCGTCGTGGGGCAGAAGATCCATCCGATCGGCCTGAGGCTCGGGATCATCAAGGATTGGGAGTCGAAGTGGTACGCCGAAAAGAATTTCCCCGACCTCATCCAGGAGGATCAGACGCTGCGCCGGCACATCAAGCAGAAGCTCGGGCGCGCGGGGATCTCCCGCATCGAGGTCGAGCGGGCGGCGAACCGGGTGCGCATCACGATTCACTCGGCCCGGCCCGGGATCATCATCGGGCGCGGTGGCACGGGGATCGACGCTCTGAAGAAAGAGCTCGAGGCCCTGACGGGTAAGCAGATTCAGCTGAACGTCCAGGAGATTCGGCGGGCGGAGCTCGAGGCGGCGCTGGTGGCGCAGAACGTGGCGAGCCAGCTCGAACGGCGGATCGCGTATCGGCGGGCGATGAAGCAGGCGGTCGCCCGCAGCCTCCGCAGCGGGGCGAAAGGGATCCGGATCGCGTGCGCCGGCCGGCTCGCCGGTGCCGAAATCGCGCGGTACGAGTGGTACCGCGACGGCCGGGTGCCGCTCCACACGCTGCGGGCGGACATTGACTTCGGGGTTGCGGAAGCGCTGACGACGTACGGGCGAATTGGGGTCAAAGTGTGGATCTACCGCGGGGACGTGTTGCCGGAGCGGCGGCGGCCCGGAGAGATCCGGGGTCGGTCGGGTGACACGACCGTGTTGCCGTCGAGGCTCCCGCGGGTGAATGTGCAGAGGAGGCAGGACGCGCATGCTGATGCCCAAGAGGGTCAAGTTTCGTAAAGCCCAGCGGGGACGGATGCGGGGCGACGCGCACGCTGGCGCGTCCGTCGCGTTCGGCGAGTTCGGACTCCAGGCACTGGGTCGGGGGCACATCACGAGCCAGCAGATCGAGGCATCCCGCCGGGCCATCACGCGGTTCATCAAGCGCGGCGGTAAGCTCTGGATCCGCGTGTTCCCGGACAAGCCGGTGACGAAGAAGCCGGCCGAGACTCGCATGGGGAGCGGCAAGGGCAACCCGGAGCTGTGGGTGGTCGTGGTCAAACCCGGTCGGCTGCTGTTCGAGCTCGCCGGCGTGACCGAGAGCGTGGCCCGGGAGGCGATGACCCTCGCCGGCCACAAGCTGCCGATCCGCACGCGGTTCGTCCAGCGTGAAGAGCTTGGGGACGGCGCGGCGGTTGGGGGAGGGGCCCAGGCATGACGTCCGTGTCGCTCCGTGACATGACGGTGGCGGAGATTCAAAAGCAGTTGCAGGAGGCGAGGCAGGAGCTGTTCACGCTGCGCCTGCAACGGGCGTCGGGCAAGCTGCAGAATCCGGCCCGGGTGCCGCGGGTCCGGCGAACCGCCGCGCGGTTGCTCACCGCGTTGCGCGAGCGCGAGGCGGCCGGGGGGAGGGCGTGATGGCGGAAGAGCTGGGGCAGGCGGGCGGCGCGGAGATCCGCGCGCGGGGCCTGCGGAAAACGCAGATCGGTCTTGTCGTCAGCGACAAGATGCAGAAGACAGTGGTCGTCGAGGTCGTCCGCCGGGGCCGGCATCCGCTGTACAAGAAGATCATCCGGCACAGTCGCCGGTTCAAGGCGCACGACGAGCAGAACGATGCGCACGTCGGCGACAAGGTGCTGATTTCGGAGACGCGCCCGCTGAGTAAGGACAAGCGGTGGCGGGTCGTCCAGGTGCTGGAGCGCGCCCGCTGAGGCGGGACCGCGGGTAGGCCACAGGGTCACGGGGGCAGGCGATGATTCAGAACTATACACGGCTCAGGGTCGCGGACAACACCGGCGCGCGCGAGATCATGTGCATCCGCGTCAAGGGTGGATCGCGGCGGCGGTACGCCGGCATCGGCGATGTGATCGTCGCGACGGTCAAACAGGCGATCCCGAACAGCCCGGTCAAGAAGGGCGAGGTCGTGCGTGCGGTCGTCGTGCGGACGACCCGGCACACCCGACGGCCGGACGGCTCGGCGATCCGGTTCGACGACAACGCCGCGGTGCTGATCAGCGACCAGAACAACCCGCGCGGCACGCGGATCTTCGGCCCGGTCGCGCGGGAGCTTCGCGAGAAGCAGTTTATGAAGATCATTTCGCTGGCCCCGGAGGTGCTGTGATGGGCGGGGCGCGGACCGCGGTGCACGTGCGGCGGGGCGACACCGTCGAGGTGACCCACGGGAAGTACCGGGGCAAGCGCGGCAAGGTGCTGCGCGTGATGCCCGCGGAGGGGCGGATCATCGTCGAGGGCGTGATGGTCGCGAAGCGCCACAGCAAACCGACCGAGCGGATGCCGGCGGGCGGGATCGTGGAGAAAGAAATGCCGTTTCCGGCCGGCAAGGCGATGCTCGTGTGTACGCGCTGCGGGCGCGCGGTGCGGTTCGGACACCAGCGGCTCGACGACGGCACCACGGTGCGCGTCTGCCGGCATTGCGGCGAGCTGATCGACAAGGCGTAGTGGCAGATCGAGGTGCATGATGGCACGGTTGCGTGAGAAGTATAAGACCGAGGTGGCCAGCGGACTCCGGCAGCGGTTCGGGTACACGAACCCGATGCAGGTGCCGAAGGTCGAGAAGGTTGTCATCAACATGCGTGTCGCGGACGCGCTCCAGGACCAGCGGCACCTCGACAAGGCGGTGGAGGAGCTCACCCTGATCAGCGGGCAGCGGCCGGTGATCACGCGCGCCCGCCGGTCGATCGCCGCGTTCAAGCTGCGCACCGGCAACCCGATCGGGTGCAAAGTCACGCTGCGCGGCGAGCGGATGTACGAGTTCCTCGACAAGCTGTTCAACATCAGCCTGCCCCGTATCAAGGACTTCAAGGGCCTGTCCAGCCGGTCGCTGGACGGGCGGGGTGGGATGAACATCGGCCTGCGGGAGCAGTTGATCTTCCCGGAGATCGAGTACGACAAGGTGGACAAGATCCGCGGCATGGACATCTCGATCGTGACGACCGCGCGGACCGACGAGGAGGCACGAGAGTTGCTGCGTCTCATGGGGCTGCCGATGCGGGAGACCGCGCAGGTCGGGGGGGCCGGGTAGATGCCGAAGAAGGCCTTGCTCATCAAGTGGCGGAAGACGCCAAAGTTCAAGGTGCGCCGATACAGCCGCTGCCGGAACTGCGGCCGGCCGCGGGCGGTGTTCCGGAAGTTCGGGCTCTGCCGGATCTGCCTGCGCACGCTGGCCCATCGGGGCGAGATCCCCGGCGTCGTCAAGGCGAGCTGGTGAGGTGACGGGAGTGGGAGTCATTACCGATCCGATCGCGGACATGCTCACGCGGATCCGCAACGCTATGATCGCCCGGCACGACTCGGTCGTGATCCCGGCGTCGCGGATGAAAGTGGAGATCGTGAAGATCCTCAAGGCGGAAGGGTTCATCGCGGACTACCATGCCGAGAAGACGACGCCTGAGGCGATCCGGATCCAGCTGCGATACGGCGAGCGCAAGCAGGGGATCATCACGGGCCTCAAGCGCGTCAGCCGGCCGGGCCTCCGCATCTACGCGCGCCGCGCGGATGTGCCGCGCATCCGCGGAGGGCTGGGGGTCGCGATCCTGTCCACCTCGCGCGGTGTGATGACCGATCGCGACGCCCGCAAGGCCGGCGTCGGCGGCGAAGTGCTGTGCTTCGTGTGGTAGCGCGGGGGAGGAGCCGGAGATGTCCCGTGTAGGCAGAATGCCGATTCCGATCCCGCAGGGGGTCGAGGTCAAGGTCACGGATGGGACGGTCAACGTATCCGGGCCGAAGGGCAAGCTGGCGCGCGTCGTGCACCCCGACATTGGGGTTGCCGTGGCGGACAACCACGTCCTGGTCTCGCGGCACAGCGACGACAAGTTCCACCGCGCGCTGCACGGTCTGACGCGCGCCCTCGTTGCGAACATGGTGCACGGGGTTACCCAGGGCTATCGGGTGGAGTTGGAGATCCAGGGGGTCGGGTACCGCGCCCAAAAGCAGGGCGCGGCGCTGGCGCTGCAGGTGGGGTTCTCACACCCCGTGGAGATCAAGCCGCCGGCCGGGGTGACGCTGGACGCGCCGCAGCCGAACCGGATCGTCGTCGGGGGCATCGACAAGGAACAGGTCGGCCAGATGGCCGCGACCATCCGCGCGCTCCGGGAGCCGGACCCGTACAAGGGCAAGGGAATCCGGTACCTCGGGGAGCGGGTCCGGCGCAAGGCGGGTAAGGCCGGCAAGGCCGTCGGCGGGGCAAAGGGGTAGCGCACCGACCAGGAACGCCCGTCGGGCTCGCGCACGAGGGCGTTGTCGGGGGGGCGACAGGGGTGGACGAATGATCAAGCACAAAGATCGTAACGAGGCGCGCCAGCGCCGGCATCTGCGAATCCGGCGGGGCGTCCGGGGTACCGCGGACCGCCCGCGGCTATCGGTGTTTCGCAGCCTCGCCCACATGTACGTGCAGATCGTCGACGACGGGGAGGGGCGGACGCTTGCGACCGCGTCGACGCTCGATCCCGAGATCCGCGCCCAGGCGGCGGCCGCCAACAAGTCGGCGGCGTGCAAGATCGTCGGGCAGCTGATCGCGCGGCGCGCGCAGGAACGCGGCGTACGCCGGGTCGTGTTCGACCGGGGCGGGTACCTCTACCACGGCCGGGTGCGTGCGGTCGCGGAGGGCGCCCGCGAGGGCGGGCTGGAGTTCTAGCCGGGAGGTCCCGGCACGCGAGGAGGCGTGAATGCCACGGACGAAGGGCAAGGGGATCAAGGGCAAGAAGGCGAGGGGCAAGGCCCGAAAGGTCGAGGCGCCTCCAGCCCACAAACCGGCCGACCTCGAATACCTGCACCGGCGCGTCAATCCGGATGCCGTGAACCTGACGTCGGAGAAGGCGATCTGGATCAACCGGGTCGCTAAGGTGACCAAGGGCGCGAAGCGGTTCAACTTCAGCGCGCTCGTCGTCGTCGGCGATGAGCACGGCCATGTGGGCGTGGGGCTCGGCAAGGCCGGGGAGGTGCCGGACGCGATCCGGAAGGGGACCGAGGACGCGAAGAAGCACCTCATGCAGGTCGCCCTGACCGGCACCACCATCCCGCACGAGATCGTGTCCGAGTACGGAGCGGCACGGGTGATGCTGCGGCCCGCGGCCAAGGGCACGGGCGTCATCGCGGGCGGCCCGGTGCGGGCCGTCCTGGAGGCGGCCGGGGTGCGCGACATTCTCACGAAGTCGCTCGGTAGCAACAACCCGATCAACCAGGCGCGCGCTACCCTGAAGGGCATGCTGGACGTTCGGCGCCCGGAGGAGGTCGCGAAGATGCGGCACCGGTCCGTGGCAGACCTGATCGGACGGAGGGCGGAGCGGTGGCAGACGGCGTAGCAATGAAGGTGCGGGTCACCCTGCGCCGGAGCCTGATCGGGCACACGGAGTCGCAGCGGCGCACCGTGTGGGCGCTCGGCCTGCGGCGCATCGGCGCGGCGCGCGTGCACACCCTCACCCCGGCGTTGCGGGGCGCGCTCCGGAAAGTCGAACATCTGGTGGCGGTGGAAGAGGTGGCGGATGGTAAACATCGGTAAGCTCAAGCCGGCGCGGGGTGCGCGCCGGCCCGGGCGTCGGATCGGCCGGGGGCACTCGTCTGGCAGCGGCAACACCGCGGGGCGCGGCCACAAGGGACAGAAGGCGCGGTCCGGAGGGCAGACCCGGCCGGGGTTCGAGGGCGGGCAGCTGCCTCTGATCAAGCGCATGCCGTACCGCCGGGGCATCCGGGGCGCGGGCAGCAACCACGTCGGCGGGGGGCCGCACGTCCGGATGGGTGAGGTGAACATCGGACGCCTGAGCGCGTTTCCGGCGGGCAGCGAGGTGACGCCCGAGACGCTCCGTGCCGCGAAACTGCTGCGAGCGGCGCAGGTCAAGATTTTGGGCGAGGGCGAACTCGACCACGCGCTGGTCGTCCGCGCGCACGCGTTCAGCGCATCGGCCCGCCGGCAGATCGAGGCGGCGGGAGGGCGCGCCGAGGTGATCGGATGATTCCCGGTCTGGCCAACATCATCCGGATCCCGGATCTCCGGCGGAAGTTCCTGTTTACCATCGGGATGCTTGCGCTGTTCCGGTTGGGATCGCACATTCCGGTGCCCGGGGTCGATGTGGCGCGGCTTCAGACCCTCTTCTCCCAGCAGGGGAACGTGTTTGGATTCATCGACCTGTTCGTGGGCGGGGCGTTGTCGCGGTTCGCGCTGTTCGCGCTCGGCGTGTTCCCGTACATCACGGCGTCGATCATCTTCAGCTTGCTCGAGGTCGTGTTCCCGCGCCTGAAGGAGATCCACCGCGAGGAGGGCGAGGCCGGCCGGCGCAAGATCGGGCAGTGGACCCTGTATCTGTCCGTGGTGCTGGCGCTGGTCCAGGGGATGGGGCAGACGATCCTGATCCGCAACCTGGGCGCGATCACGAACCCGCGTCCCCTCGTGTTCGCGGAGATTCTCATGACCCTCGTCGCCGGGACGATGGTGCTCACGTGGATGGGCTCGATCATGACCGAGTACGGGATCGGGAACGGCGTCTCCCTGATCATCTTCGCCGGGATCTGTTCGCGGCTGCCGAACCAGCTCTCGCAAACGATCGGCCTGGTCAACGTCGGCGAGGCCTCGGTCTTCCGGGCGCTCGCCGACGTCGCCGTCATCCTGGTCAGCATCGTGGCGGTCGTGCTCGTGACGCAGGCCGCCCGCAAGGTTCCGATCCAGTACGCGAAACGCATCGTCGGCCGGCGGATGGTCGGCGGCCAGACGACGCACCTTCCGATCCGCATCGCCTCGTCCGGCGTCATCCCGATCATCTTCGCGATCTCGGTGATGCAGTTCCCGTCCACGATCGCTCAGTTCTCGCGCGTCCCGTGGATTCAGACGATCGGCAATCTGCTGAACCTGAACGGGGTCCTGGGAGGGTTCTTGTACTTCGCGCTGATCATCGGGTTCACATACTTCTACACCGCGGTCAGCTTCGACCCGGAGGACGTCTCGGACAACATCAAGAAGTACGGCGGGTTCATCCCGGGCATCCGTCCGGGGAGGCCGACGACGGATTACCTCACCCGGATCCTGGAACGGCTGACCCTGGTCGGCGCCGTGTTTCTGGGGCTGATCGCCGTGGGACCGATCTTCCTGTCGCGCTTCACCGGCCAGCTCACGTTGTATCTCACCGGGACATCCTTGCTGATCGTCGTCGGCGTGGCGCTGGAGACGATGAAGCAGATCGAGGCCTATGTGTTGATGCGGCATTACGAAGGCTTTATGAAGTGACCGGGGCGGCATGGACCTGATCTTCATGGGGCCCCCGGGCGCCGGCAAGGGGACGCAGGCGGAGATTTTCCACGAGCGCCACGGGTTGCCGCATATCTCCACGGGGGACATTCTGCGACAGGGCGTCCGCGACGACACGGAGGTGGGGCGCCGGGCGTTCGCCTACATGCAGGAAGGCGACCTGGTTCCCGACGAGATCGTGGACGAGATCGTCCAGATTCGGCTTGCGGAACCCGACACCGCCGGCGGGTTCATCCTCGATGGATACCCGCGCACGCTGCCGCAGGCGGACGCCCTCGACCGGTGGCTCGCGCGCGAGGGCCGCAGTCTCGATGCGGTGGTGTGGTTCGAAATTCGCGAAGAGGTGTTGCTCCGCCGGCTGACGGGCCGGCGGGTGTGTCCCGTCTGCGGCGCGATCTACCATCTCGACTACAAGCCGCCGAGGGTCGCCGTTCGTTGCGACGTCGAGGGTGCGGAGCTGGTGCAGCGGCGAGACGATGCCCGGGCCACCGTCCTCCACCGGCTCGAGGTGTTCCACCGGTGGACCGCACCCCTGGTCGACCACTATCGCAGCCGCGGGCTGTTCCTGACGGTGAACGCGGAGCGGCCGGTCGTGGACGTCTACGACGAGATCCGTGAGTTCGTGCAGTCCCGGGCCGGCCGAACCGATTGAGGCAGATGCCGACGATGATCGCGCTCAAGTCTCCCGCGGAACTCGCCGTCATGCGGCGCGCGTGCGGCGTGGCGGCGCAGGCGCTTCGGGCGGTGGTGGACGCCGTGGTGCCGGGCATCACCACGCGCGAGCTCGACCGTGTCGCCGAGGATCGGATCCGGGCGCTCGGTGCCGTACCGGCGTTCCTCGGGTACCGGGGCTATCCCGCGAGCCTGTGCGCGTCCGTGAACGACGAGGTGGTCCACGGAATCCCGGGCCGCCGGCGCCTGCGGGAAGGGGAGATCGTGAGCGTCGACCTGGGGGCCGTGGTCGAGGGATTTCACGGGGATTGCGCCGTGACCGTCCCGGTCGGGGTGATCTCGGAGCCGGCGCGCGAACTGCTCCGGGTTACCGCGGAGTCACTCGAAGAGGGAATCCGGGCGGTGCGCGCCGGCGCACGGCTCGGCGACGTGGGCGCGGCGATCCAGCGCTACGTCGAGCGCCACGGGTTCTCGGTGGTCCGGGAGTTCGCCGGACATGGCGTCGGGCGGCGTCTCCACGAGGACCCTCAGATTCCCAACTTTGGACGGCCGGGGAGCGGGGTCGCGCTGCAGTCGGGGATGACCCTCGCGATCGAACCCATGGTGAACGCCGGGACCCATGAGGTGACCATGGATCCGGACGGGTGGACGGTCCGGACCAAGGACGGCAAGCTGTCGGCCCACTTCGAACACACGGTTGCGGTGACCGCGGAGGGGGCGGAGGTACTCACTAGACTTCCCGAGGACGCCTCGGTATAATAATTGATCGCGGGTGTTAGCGCCCAAAGGAGCGTGGATGGCAAAGAAAGACGTCATCGAAGTGGAAGGCACCGTCGTGGAGATCCTCCCGAACGCAATGTTCCGGGTGGAGTTGCCGAGTGGTCACAAGGTGCTCGCCCACATCTCGGGCAAGATGCGCATCCACTTTATCCGTATCCTTCCTGGCGACCGCGTGAAGGTGGAGCTGTCGCCGTACGACCCGACGCGTGGCCGGATTACGTACCGGTTCCGGTAGGTACCTGGTGAGATGACAAGGAGAGAACAGCGATGAAGGTCCGAGCGTCCGTGAAGCGCATGTGTGAGAAGTGTAAGATCATCAAGCGCGGCAACCGCGTCATGGTGATCTGCGAGAACCCGAAGCACAAGCAGAAGCAGGGGTAGACGCTGGGCGAGCGGCCCGGAGGCGGGGCCGCAGGGAGGGACGGATGGCGCGCATCGCAGGGGTGGATTTGCCGCGGGACAAGCGCGTGGAAGTGGCGCTGACCTACATCTACGGCATCGGGCGGAGCCGTGCCGGGGAGATTCTCCAGATCACCGGGATCGGCCCCGACACCCGCGTGCGGAACCTCACTGAGGAGGAAGTCACCCGCCTGCGTGAGGTGATCGACCGCAACTACAAGGTCGAAGGAGACCTGCGCCGCGACGTCGCCATGGACATCCGGCGGCTCGTCGAAATCGGCTGCTACCGGGGTGTGCGTCACCGCCGCGGCCTTCCCGTGCGCGGCCAGCGCACGCGAACGAACGCGCGGACCCGGAAGGGTCCAAAAAAGACCGTCGGAGCGCGCCGGGCGAAGGCGGCACCGGCCGGCGCCGCGGCGTCGTAGCGGCGGGCAGGAGACGAGGAGGACGACATGGCCACGGGCAAGCGCAGAGAGCGCAAGCACATCCCGGCGGGCATCGCGCACATCCAGTCCACGTTCAACAACACGGTGGTGACGATCAGCGATCTCCAGGGAAACGTGCTTGCCTGGGCGAGCGCCGGGACGTCCGGGTTCAAGGGCTCGCGCAAAGGCACCCCGTTTGCCGCCGGGCTGGCGGCCGAGAACGCGGCCCGCAAGGCGATGGAACACGGCCTCCGGCAGGTTGAGGTCTACGTGAAGGGCCCGGGGTCCGGTCGGGAGGCGGCGATCCGTTCGCTGCAGGCGGCCGGCCTCGAGGTGAATCTGATCAAGGACGTGACGCCGATTCCGCACAACGGGTGCCGACCGCCGAAGCGGCGGCGGGTGTAGGGGAGGAACCATGGGACGCTATCACGAGGCGGTTTGCCGGCTCTGCCGCCGTGAGGGCATGAAGCTGTACCTCAAGGGCGAGAAGTGCTACACGGACAAGTGTCCGGTGGCGAAGGACACCACGCCACCGGGGATGCACCCGCCCAGCCGGCGCAAGCCATCGGACTTCGCCGTGCGCCTCCGGGAGAAGCAGCGCCTCCGGCGGTTCTACGGTGTCTACGAGGGGCAGTTCAAGCGGTACTTCCAGGTCGCGGCCCGGGCCACGGGTGTCACCGGGACGCGTCTCCTCCAGATCCTGGAAACGCGGCTCGACAACCTCGTCTATCGGTTGGGGTTGGCCGCGAGCCGCAAGGAAGCGCGTCAGCTCGTGGCGCACGGGCACATCACCGTCGACGGCCGCAAGCTTTCGGTGCCCGCGGCGATCGTTCGGCCTGGAGCGACGGTCGCCGTCGCAGAAGGCAGCCGGAGCCTGCCGCACTTCAAGGCGCTCGCCGGGAGCGCGCCGACGCGGGGCCTGCCCGCGTGGTTGGAATACCATCCGGAGACCTTGAGCGGCCGCGTGCTGACGCTGCCGGCTCGCGAAGATATCGACGTGCCGGTGCATGAGCAGTTGATCATTGAGTACTACTCGCGGTAATCACGACAGGCCGAGGCGGCGACATGGCGTTGGACGAGCAAATGCTGGCGGCGGTACGCGCACCCCAGAGGGGGTTGACAGGCGTGTGGGAGATTACGAAACCGAAGATCGAGTATGCCGAGCTATCCGATACCTACGGCAAGTTCATCGTGGAGCCGCTCGAGCGCGGGTTCGGCGTGACGTTGGGCAATGCGCTGCGGCGGGTCCTGCTGTCCTCGATTCCGGGGGCCGCCGTGACCTCGGTGAAGATCGAGAATGTGCTCCACGAGTTCTCTACGATCCAGGGCGTCGTCGAGGATGTGACGCAGATCATCCTCAACCTCAAGGAGCTGTCGTTTAAGCTCCACAGCGACAAGCCGAAGCTGCTGCGCCTGGACGTGAAGGGGAAGAAGGATGTGACCGCGGGGGACCTGCAGCCGGACGCCGAGGTGGAGATCCTGAACCCCGACCTGCAGATCGCCACGCTCGACGGGAAGAACGCGCACCTCGTGATGGAGCTCGTCGTGGAGCGCGGCAAGGGGTACGTCCCGGCGGAGCGGCACCGGAAGAGCGAGCACGTGATCGGTGTCATCCCCGTGGACTCCGTGTTCTCGCCGATCCAGAAGGTCAACTACGGCATCGAAGACACGCGGGTCGGCCAGGCCACCGACTACGACCGGCTGGTGTTCGAAGTGTGGACCGACGGCAGCATCCGGCCGGAGGAGGCCCTGCAGGAGTCGGCGCGTCTGCTGATCGACTACTTCCGTCTGTTCGTCGGCACGACCGCCGGTGCGGAGGTTGCGGTCGGTCCGCAGGCCGACGAGACGAACAAGCTCGCGACGATGCCGATCGAGGAACTGGATCTGTCGGTGCGGCCGTACAACTGCCTGAAGCGCGCCGGGATCAATACCCTTGGCGACCTGCTCCAGCGGACCGAGGACGAGGTGGTGAACGTCAAGAACTTCGGCCGGAAGTCACTGGACGAGGTCAAAGAGAAGCTCGCGGCCCTCGGGCTGGAATTGCGCCGGAGGGGTGCCTGATGAGCCTGGGACAGAAGGGACGGCGCCTGGGACGGGACACCGGGGCGCGGCTCGCCCTGTTCCGCGGTCTGGTGTCGGCGCTCATCGTGCACGAGCGGATCGCGACCACCGAGCACAAGGCGAAGGAGACGAAGAAGATCGCCGACCGGATGATCGACCTGGCGCTCCAGAACGACCTGCACGCGCGTCGGCAGGTCGCCCGAGTGCTCCCCGATCGTGCGGTGATCAAGCGGCTGTTCTCCACCGTGGCGCCGAGGTATCAGAAGGGGCGTGGCGGGTACACCCGGGTGATCCGGACGGCGCCGCGGCGCGGCGACGCAGCGCCGATGGCCCTCCTCGAGTTGGTCAAGTAACGTCCGCCCACCGGACGCCGCGACGGGCCCCGGCGGGCCTGCGACCATGATAGACGTTGCCCCCGCGCTCATCCGGGTTCGGGGGCTTCATCACACGTACCACGCCGGGTCCAGCGAGCCGGTCCTGGCGCTCCGGGGGATCGACCTCGAGGTGCGTCGCGGCGAGTGCGTCGCCGTCGTTGGCGGCAACGGCTCGGGGAAGAGCACGCTCGCCAAGCACCTGAACGCGCTGCTGTTGCCGACCGCCGGGGAGGTCGTGGTGGACGGTCTCGACACGCGCGACCACGACGCCGTCTGGGCGGTCCGCCAGCGTGTCGGCATGATCTTCGAGCACCCGGACGATCAGCTGGTCGCGGCGGTGGTCGAGGAAGACGTCGCGTTCGGCTGCGAGAACCTCGGGCTCCCGTCCGCCGAGATCCGCTCGCGCGTCGACGCGGCGCTGCGCGTGGTCGGGCTCGCCGCACTCCGCCGCCGGCCGCCGCACCTCCTGTCGGGCGGCCAGAAACAGCGGGTTGCGATCGCCGGGATCCTCGCGATGCGTCCGCGGTGCCTCGTCTTGGACGAAGCCACCTCGATGCTGGACCCCTCTGGGCAGCGCGAGGTCATGGACACCGTGCTGCGTCTCCGGCGCGACGAAGGGCTCACGCTCGTCCTGATCACCCATGCCATGGAAGAGGCCGCGCTGGCCGACCGGATCGTGGTCCTCGCCGAGGGCCGCATCGCGCTCTCCGGGACGCCTGCGGAGGTCTTCGCGCGGGAAGACCTGCTGCACGACCTCCGGCTCGAACCGCCACAGATCGTGCTGCTCGGGCGCCGCCTCGCCGAGGCGGGGCTGCCGCTGCCGCCGGGCCTGCTCACGGCCGAACAGCTAGCGGACGCGGTGGCCGCCCTTCGCGGTGGCCCGGCGGGGGCCGCGTGATCCGCTGCGAGCGGCTGACCCACGTGTACCAGCGCGGTTCGCCGTTCGCGGCGACCGCGCTCGACGATGTGTCGCTGGAGATCCGGGCGGGCGAGATCGTGGGCATTATCGGTGCCACCGGCTCGGGCAAGTCCACCTTGGTCCAACACTTCAACGGCCTGCTCCGGCCGACCACCGGGCGCGTGTACCTCGACGACGTGGATATTCACGCCCGGGAGGTCGATCGACGGCGGGTGCGGCAGCAGATCGGCCTGCTGTTCCAGTATCCCGAGTACCAGTTGTTCGAGGAGACCGTGACCGCGGACGTGGGGTTCGCGCCGCGGAACCTCGGGCTCGGGCCGGACGACGTCCACGAGCGGACGCGTCGCGCGCTGGAGCACGTCGGGCTCGACCCGGACGTGTTCGGTCCGCGCTCGCCGTTCGCGCTGAGCAACGGGGAGATGCGGCGCGTGGCGATCGCCGGGTTGCTCGCGATGGAGCCGCGCATGCTGATCCTGGACGAGCCTACGGCGGGTCTGGATCCGCGCGGGCGCCAGGAGATCTTGGACCACATCGTCCGGCTGCGCGACGCCCGCGGGCTCACGATCGTGCTGATCACGCACAGCATGGATGCGGTCGCGCGGCTGTGCGCGCGTTTGGTCGTCATGGACCGGGGTCGCCTTGTCGCCGACGGTCCCGTCCGCGAGGTGTTCGCCGATCCCGCGCGGCTCGCCGCGCTCGGGCTTGGGCTGCCACAGGTCGCGGTGTGCGCCCGGTTGCTGCGGGAGCGAGGGCTGCCGGTGCGGCCCGACGTGCTCACGGTCGATGAAGCGCGCGCGGCGATTCTCGACGCGCTCGCGGGGCGATAGCCGTGGATCTGCTGCGCGGGCTGATGCTGGGTCAGTACGTGCCGGTGGACTCGCCGATCCACCGGCTCGATCCGCGAACGAAGATCCTCGGCACGTTGTGGCTCGTCCTCATCGTGTTCGGGATCCGATCGCTCGGCGGGCTCGTCGTGCTCACGGCATTCCTCGCCGCGGTCTTGCTCGTCGGCCGCATCCCTCCAGGGTACACGTTGCGCGGGCTCCGGCCGGTGTTCTGGCTGGTCGGTCTCGCCGTGATCTTCCAGGTGTTGTTCGGTGACAGCGGCGGCCACGTGCTGGTGGGGCGCGGACCGCTCGTCATCACGCGGGAGAACCTCGTCGTGGGGGCGTTCTACGGCTACCGGCTGATCCTGCTCGTCGCGGCCACGACGCTCATGACGTTTACGACGTCGTCGGTTGAACTGACCGACGGTCTGGAGCGATTGCTCCGGCCGTTCCGGCGCGTGGGCGTGCCCGCGCACGAGCTCGCGCTGATGATGACGATCGCGCTCCGGTTCATCCCGACGCTGCTCGAGGAGACCGACAAGATCATGAAGGCACAGATGGCACGCGGCGCCGAGTTCGCCAGCGGCAACCTGGTCCGGCGTGCGCGCGCGTTGGTGCCGCTCCTCGTCCCGTTGTTCGTCAGCGCGTTCCGCCGGGCCGACGCGCTCGCGCTCGCCATGGAGGCGCGCTGCTATCGGGGCGGCGAACACCGCACGCGCATGAAGGAGTTGCACCTGGCCGCGCGCGACGGCATCGCGGCGGGGGTGCTGGTGGTGGTCTCTGCCGCCGTCCTCCTGCCGCCCTCGCTGTGGCGGGCGTGGTAAGCGTGCGCACGAGGAGGCGGGCGTGCGGACGCTGAAGCTGGTCGTGGAGTACGACGGCACCGGCTACTGCGGATGGCAGCGGCAGCAGGGGAGCGCCGCCGCTGGGGCGCCGTCGGTGCAGGCGACGCTCGAAGCGGCCGTGGCCGAAGTGGCGGGCGAGCCCGTGGCCGTGGTCGGCGCCGGCCGCACCGACGCCGGCGTGCATGCGTGCGGCCAGGTCGTGAGCCTCGCGACGACGAGCCGGATCCCGGCGTCGCGGTTCCCCGCGGCGTTGAACGGGCACCTGCCGCCGGACCTGCGCGTGCTCGAGGCGCGGGACGCCCCCGACGGGTTCCACGCGCGGTACGATGCGGTCGCGCGTACGTACCGGTACGCGATCCTGAACCGCGCGGCGCCCTCCGCGTTGTTGCGCGATCGCGCATATCACATGCCCGAACCGCTGGAGTTGATGGCGATGCGCCGCGCGCTCGCCCCGTTCACCGGACGGCACGACTTCGCCGCCTACCACGGCGTTGGGAGCGATCCCAAGACGACGATCTGCACCGTGCGCGAGGCGTCCTGGGAGCGGTCCGGCGACCGGCTCACGCTGACGATTACCGCGGACCGCTTCCTCCGTCACATGGTCAGGATGCTGGTTGGGACGCTGGTCCGCGTCGGCCGCGGCCGGCTTGATGCCGACGCGCCCATCGCGCTGCTCGCCGATCGGGACAACCAGCGCACGGGACCGACCGCACCGGCGCACGGGCTGTATCTCGTGCGGGTGGACTATCCGGAGGCACTTGGCTGATGCGGGGGCCCGCGTGCTCCGCACGTCACCCTGACCCCTCGGCGGGGCGGGCGCAAGCAGGAGGGGAGAGATGAATGGGATCGGAGGCCCCGCCAGCGGCGGGGTGGTGTTGGTCACCGGGGGCAGCCGCGGCATCGGCGCGGCGGTCGCGCGACTCGCCGGGGCCCGAGGATACACCGTCGCCGTCAACTACACCCGTGACGAAGACGCCGCGCGCCGTGTCGTAGAGGAGATCGCGCGGGGCGGCGGGCGGGCCGAGGCGATCCGGGGTGACGTGTCGCGGGAAGCCGATGTGGTCGACGCGTTCGAACGCACCGGACACGCGCTCGGGCCGGTGACGGCGCTCGTAAACAACGCCGGCGTGGCCGGCCGGCCCGGGCGGTTGGAGGCCCTGAGCGCGGACGAGGTGTGGCGCCTGCTCAGCATCAACGTCGCGGGGACCATCCTGTGCGCCCGCGAGGCGGTGCGCCGGATGTCGACGCGCCACGGCGGCGGCGGCGGCGCCATCGTCAATGTCTCTTCCGCGGCGGCGCGCCTCGGGGGCGCGGGCGAGTGGGTGCACTACGCCGCGACCAAGGGCGCCGTGGACAGCTTCACGATCGGCCTCGCACGCGAGGTTGCCGCGGAGGGGATCCGCGTCAACGCCGTGCGTCCCGGCCTGATCGAAACGGAGATCCACGCAACCGCCGGCGACCCCGGCCGCCTCGAGCGGCTCGCCCCGACGGTGCCGGTCGGGCGGGCGGGCACCGCCGGGGAGGTCGCGGAGGCGATCCTCTGGTTGCTGTCCCCGGCGGCGTCCTATACGACCGGCGCGATCCTCGACGTCACCGGGGGTCGGTGACGGTCAGGGAAGCTCATCTCCCGGGGGCGCATCCGGCGCCTCCGTCGCGAAGTTTCATGCGGCGAGACGCGTATAGACGATCGGGATGATCACAACGGAGAGGAACGAGGAGCTCAGCAGCCCGCCGACCACCACGACGCCGAGCGGGACCGCTGACCGCCGCCAGGGTCGACCCCCAGGGCCATCGGCAGCATCCCGAAGATCATCGCAAACGTCGTCATGATGATCGGCCGGACCCGCGGCCTCGCGGCTCCGCGTACGGCGGCGAGCCGGTCCGCGTCACTCCTCCTCGATTGGTCGGGGACCCCTACGACGCGATGCAGGTCGGGGCGGCACTAGTTGTAGTTCCCAGATAGGTTGTTGACAC
The DNA here is from genome assembly GCA_035295165.1 of bacterium. NCBI lineage: Bacteria > bacterium. The sequence goes on along the minus strand of DATGJN010000029.1, from coordinate 240 downwards.
ATGAGAGCCTTCCAGCGTTCCTGTGGGGCAGAGCAGCTACGCCCCACTCTGGGAGGCGTTTATGGGCCGGGCACGCGGCAAACTCACACCAGCGGGGCGGCTGCTGCTGGTGCAGCGCGTCACGGTGCTGCACTGGCCCATAAGTCAGGCGGCCGCCTCGATGGGCGTCTCGCGTGAGACGGCGTACGAGTGGCTGAGGCGCTGGCGCCGCGAGGGCGCCGCGGGCTTGGAAGATCGATC